>JASFMT010000503.1:0-3314 GCA_050117455.1 Gammaproteobacteria bacterium
TGCCAGTGTTTGAACGCAATATTTAAAAAAAGCATCATTATCTTTTGCCGACGTTGTTGTTGCCAGCGTCCGTAGCACTTTTTCAACGTGGATTCGTTCAACGACATCAGGATCAACGTTGGTCAGATCACCTTCGCCAATCGAAGATTTTGTTTTTAAAGCTGCCTTTATGAGCAACTCCATCCGTTCCAGAGCTTCTTTAAGATTGGTAATCCGGATTTTCTGCTCTGGGTCCAGGTTATCAGCGGCTTTGGCAACGTCCCCAATGGAACCGGAAATATTTTGAGTGAAATTATATAACAACAGTTCCAGCACCTTATGCGCCGAACGTTGGTTGATTTCATCAGAGTTACTTTCCTGACTGGTATCTTTACGCATGAATTTCCCACGAAGAAAGCAAGCACAACAATTTGTAACAAACTTTATTGTTATTTACTAAACATTTAGTTTAGTTCATAAATCGAAAGAATGGTATTTCTGGCGGCTCGCCAACTGTTTCAAATACCCGTGCAAATTTGTCAGGATTTATAAGATTGCTTATCTTTACATTGGCTTACCAATCGTAAAGCAGTCAACCAGCGCGGCCAGTTCGGAACGGGCATTAGATAAATGCTTTAATAACACACCAGATCATAACGAGATACAAATAGATCGTGACAACGTTTCCATAAATTTTTTCGCCAGATTCCCATAAAATCAAGAACTCTAAGTTATGGTGTTTCATGCATTGTAATGGCCTCACACAAAATCACAATATACAAGACGCTTTCTAATCCATTACCAGGCTATAACTGTAGCCAACCGTCCTCGATCCGCGCATCCCCTTCGATGCCACCAATCCACCAGTTTCTATTTTTCGGAGTAAATTTTTTACACCATGCAAAAGCCAACGCAAGTAGCAGAGCGTCAAGTGTTTAAACACCTATAAGAATCAACTTTACCCACCATTGTCGCTGACGGCGCGCAAATTGCTCTATGGGGACTAAAGCAACACCATCCGAATAAAAGTGTTTTCGAGGATTCATCCCGCACATCCCTGGATGTCAGCAGGCAACCCATATTCGTGATGCAGTTCACACATCGCATCGTAATATACTGCTCCAATCAAGTTCCAGCGTTACTAATATTAAGAATACCGCCTGGCACTATAAATATATTTCCCATTCATCCGACACTAATTTAATGGAATCGACGCCCTATTGAGAGACTGGAGTAAAAGCATGCGAACAATGTGCCACATAGTAGAAATTATATTAATTGTTTTGTTAACTAGCTCAACGGCGATAGCGGGTGATTTTAACTGGCTAAAAGAATTGAACATCCGGGCGACTTCTAACTCTGTTGATTTCAAGGCGACCCTTGCAACCCGCTTCAAGATTGGCGACGCAGAAATTAATGCGGTGTTTAGCAATGTTGACCGGCCCGCGGATGCCTATATGGTATTGCGGCTGGGTGAATTATCTCGCCATTCGACCAGCGATGTAGTTGAGCAGTATCGCGCTAACAGAAACCGAGGCTGGGGAGCTTTGGCGAAAAGTCTTGGAATCAAACCGGGATCACGGGAATTTCACGCGTTGAAAGCTGGGCATGACCTACGCATGGCGGACGGAAACCACCATCGCAGTACACAGCATACGGACAAACGTGGCAATAAGGGAAAAAGCACCAACCGACACAAACCAAACGGAAAACACCGATAGCGTTTCGGAAAATCTGATTCACGGCAATAAAAAACCCCATCCAACACTGGATGGGGTTTTTATTGATTGGCGTCCCCAAGGGGATTCGAACCCCTGTTACCGCCGTGAAAGGGCGGTGTCCTAGGCCGACTAGACGATGGGGACTTTGACTGGTACTTACCGGTACTGGATTTATCCCCCCTGCCCCCCGGGAAAGGGGACAGGAGTTTCACATCTATTATCTGGTTTATTGGTGGAGCTAGGCGGGATCGAACCGCCGACCTCTACAATGCCATTGTAGCGCTCTCCCAGCTGAGCTATAGCCCCAGCACATTCCTCGTCCAAACACCAAAGGAAGCGCGCATTTTACGGGGCGGTCGACGTTTCGTCAAGCTAACTTGCCTCCCGTTCTTCTATATACTTCAAGGCCTTATCGATGCCGCGCAGGCACCGTTCATGGCCAATCAGCTGCATGGTGACATCAATAGACGGCGAAACCCCGCCCCCGGTCACCGCCACGCGCAACGGCATGCCGATTTTGGCCATTTTAAGCTCAAATTGCTCGGCGGTGGCGTCGATGGCCTGGTGGATAACCTCTGCACTCCAGTCGTCCAGCCCGGCCAGTTTTTCCCGCAGAGCTAACAACGGCTCCTTGACCACCGGACGCAGGTGTTTTTTGGCCGCACCGGCGTCAAATTCCTCATATTCGCGATAAAAACAGATGCTGGCCTGCGCCATTTCCACCAGGGTCTTGGCCCGGTCCTGCTGGACTTTGACCACATCGACGATATTGGGTCCGTCGGTGGGATCGATCTCCAGGTCGCCCAGGTGCCAGCTCAAATGATGGGCCACGTGCTCCGGGCTGCTGTTTTTGATGTATTGCTGGTTGAGCCATAAGAGCTTTTCGGGATTAATAGCCGACGCGGAACTGTTCACATCCTTGATATCGAACAGCTCGATCATCTCATCCAGGGTAAAGATCTCCTGGTCGCCATGGGACCAACCGAGGCGCACCAGATAATTAAGGAGCGCTTCCGGTAGATAGCCTTTGTTTCGGTATTGAATGACGCTAACCGTCTCACCGTGCACCCGTTTGGATAACTTGGCGCCGTCCTCGGCAAGGATCATGGGAGCATGGGCGTAACGGGGCAACTCCGCGCCCAGCGCCTTGAGCATATTGATCTGGCGCGGCGTATTATTTAAATGATCATCGCCGCGAATCACGTGGGTAATACCCATATCCATGTCATCCACGATCACGGTCAAGTTGTAGGTGGGAGAACCGTCGGAACGGGCAATAATCAGGTCGTCCAGCTCGCTGTTTTGAACCACCACCTTGCCCTTGATGGCATCGTCGATGACCACGAAACCATCGGTGGGGTTTCGGAAACGCACCACCGGTTCAACACCCTCCACCGGTTCCGTTAGGTTACGGCAATGGCCATCGTAGCGGGGCTTTTCCTTGTTCGCCATTTGCTGCTCGCGCAGTTTTTCGAGACGATCCTTGCTGCAATAACATTTATAGGCATGCCCGGTTTTTAACAATTTCTGGATGACTTCGTCATAGCGATCAAACCGTTCCGTCTGGTAAAACGGTCCTTCATCGTATTCCAGCCCGAGCCATGTCATGCCTTC
>JASFMT010000504.1:0-3307 GCA_050117455.1 Gammaproteobacteria bacterium
AGGGGGCCTCATCCAGTTTCATGCGTCTATTGGCGCTGCCTTCCAGTTTCTCCTCGATCCAGGTAAAGACGTCGGTCCATACGGTTTGAAAACAAAAATAGCCGCAAAACACCCGTCCGGCGATTGAAGTGACTGCCGCCAGCAGCAGCGCAAAAAACAATAAGACCATCGCCAGCATCCACACATCCTGGGGCATGATGGTGATGTCGAATATATGAAACTTGCGATCGGGTATATCCCAGAGAATAGCCTGCCGGCCATCCCAGCGCAGGTAAGGTCCGAGAAAGAACACCAGCCATACACTCATGGTGATCCATTTCAGCGTGCGGTAGCGTCCCGGCATCCGTTTGGCATGAATGGTGGTATCGCCGGTATTAACGTGCCAATAGTCCGCTTCCCGGTAGAGGTCCTCCAGTTGCTTCGTGTCAGTTTGCGCCATCTGGTTTGTCACATGATTACCGCTTCGTGAATTCAGTTCATGCAATGACTGTGACGGGAGCATTTCGTCATTCCATGTAATATCTCTGATCACGTCATACCGTGACCGGTTCCATTTTTTGCCCGCGCCCTGTTATTTGTTTTCGGAATGGGTATTTTTAATCAGGTAACCGATGCGGATTGCAAGAAATACGACAATCGCGATGGTTATACCCACACCCAATATAGAAGCAATTACAACGGCATCCATAAACCGCGCTCCCCGTTTAATGTCATTGACCGCCACCCAGCCGGTGGACGTAAACCGCCAGCTTTTTGATATCACTGTCCGCAAGCTGATTGTTAAACGCCGGCATCGCCGCTTTGCGGGTTTTGGCGACGCCTGGCGCGTTGACACCATAGGCAATGGTGTATTTGACGCTTTCTATGTTCGCGGGCCGGAATCGCCAGATGGCGTCAGTGAGGTTAGCGGCGCCCAGCATTTGCATACCGGATCCGTCGGCACCGTGGCAACCGTTGCAACCTTTGTTGGCGAACAATTCCTTGCCTGCAGGATCGGATTGCCCTTTGCTCAAACCGATCACGTACTCGGCCAGGGTATTTAGCTCCTGGTCACTGAGCAGCGACTCAAATCCCGGCATCATACCCTGGCGGCCATTGGCGATGGATTGCTGAATGGTGTTTATATCCCCTCCGTAAAGCCAGTTATCATCGGCCAGCACCGGGTAACCGGGGTTACCGCTGCCGCCGCCACCATGGCAGGGGGCACACCGGTCGCCAAACAACACCTTGGCTGAGTGTGTTATGTAGTTAACGAGGTTCTGGTCGTCGTTGATCGCGGCCACGTTCATATTCTGGATTTTGTTTTCGTAAGGGGCGCGAATCTCCTGGATTTCAGCGAGATTTTCTTTATAGCGTTCCATCTGTGTCCAGCCCAGTACACCCCTGGTGTAACCACTAAACGTTGGAATGGAGGGGTAGAGGATGAAATACACCACGAGAAACACACCGCTCAGGTAAAGCGTGATCATCCACCAGCGAGGCGGCTGGTTGGTGAGTTCCCGCAAATTGTTGTCCCAGACATGACCGGTATCCGAACTGGTGGTGGGATTTTCATTGTCGCTCATCGGGAATTCTCCTGCTCGCGTTTGTCATCCTCCATCGGGATAAGGCGGTGTTTTTCCAGTTTTTCCCTGTTGGACGGATGGAACACATAAACGTAAAGTACGACCATGGCGATAAATACCGCCACGGTAATGATCAGGCCAAGCCAGTCCTGTATGGTCATGGCACTCCAGTTGGTCTGAAAATATTCCTTTAACGTATCCATGGGTTACTCCCGGTAAACCACGCCGTAATCCAGCTTGGCCATCGTACCCAGTACCTGCAGGTAAGCGACCATGGCATCCATTTCAGATTTGCCTTCCACTTTACCGGCAGCGGATTCAATGTCTTTATCACTGTAGGGCACACCCAGTGCTTTCATGGCTTTCATGCGTGCAGTAACTACCTCGCCGTCCAGCATGTTGTCCTGTAGCCACGGGTAATTGGGCATTACGGATTCCGGTACCACGGAGCGGGGCGCGATCATATGTTGCACGTGCCAGGCGTCGGAATATTTACCGCCAACGCGTGCCAGGTCGGGTCCGGTACGTTTGGACCCCCATTGAAACGGATGATCATAAATAGATTCAGACGCCAGTGAATAATGGCCATAGCGCTCTTTTTCGTCTCGAAACGGGCGTACCATCTGCGAATGACACAGGTAGCAACCTTCCCGAACATAAACATCCCGTCCCGCCAGCTCCAGGCCGGTGTAGGGCCGGATGCCATCACCGGGTTGCCAGTCATCGAGGGTTTGCCCTTCCTTCGCCTGCCAGACCAGTTCCGGGCGGGCATTGTGTTCCATGGTGTTGTCCAGGTAGTAAAGTGGCACGATTTCGACAATGCCGCCGATGGACAATAAAAACATCAACATGATGAGCAGCGCCCAGATGTTGCGCTCCATCTTGTCCTGCAGCCTGGTGGAATAAATCTTCTCTGCCATGGAAATTCTCCCTTAAGCCTGCGCCGGCGACGGTGATACTTCAGATTTGGCTTCGAGACTGCCGGCCCGCCGGATAGTCATGATCATGTTGTAGAACATAACTACAACACCCACGGTATAGATAAATCCGCCGACGGTGCGTAACACATAGTAAGGATGCATGGCGGCAACGGATTCGGCGAATGTATAAGTCAGCGTGCCAAATTCATCATAATCGCGCCACATCAGGCCCTGCATGATACCGGAGATCCACATGGCAACGATGTAGATAAGAATGCCGATGGTTGCCAGCCAGAAATGCAGGTTAACCAGCTTGGTTGAATATATTTCCGTGTTCCACAACCGGGGTAACAAATGGTAGACGGCGCCCGCGCCAATCATGCCGACCCAGCCCAGGGCACCGGAGTGCACATGCCCAATCGTCCAGTCGGTATAATGGGACAGGGCGTTTACCACCTTGAGTGACATAACCGGACCTTCGAAGGTCGACATGGCGTAAAATGCCAGAGATAAAATGAGAAAACGTAATACATAGTCGGTGCGCAACTTGTCCCAGGCGCCGCTTAAGGTCATCATGCCATTAACCGCGCCGCCCCAGGATGGAACAATCATGGCGAAAGAAATGGCGGCACCCAATGATCCGGTCCAGTCGGGCAAGGCGGTGTACTGCAGATGGTGCGAGCCCAGCCAGACGTACCCGAAGGTCAACGCCCAGAAATGTAATACCGATAACCGGTAGGAAAAGATCGGCCGGTCCGCCTGCTTGGGTACAAAGTAATACATGATGCCCAGAAAGCCTGCGGTAAGATAAAAACCCACTGC
>JASFMT010000505.1:0-3295 GCA_050117455.1 Gammaproteobacteria bacterium
AAAAAATCATCATAGGGTACATTGTAGGATTTGGAGAAGGCGACGATTTTATCCCGCAAAAAACTGAACTCCTCACGAGTGAACAGATTGCGCTGCGCAATCAACGATCGCTGTAATCCATAGTTACCCTGCTCCTGGTCGATAAGGGACCCATTGCGAATAATATTTTGTACCAGTTTTCGATCGGGGGTACTAAACGTTACCAGGTAATCCAGTAACGCGATCATATAAGGGATATCGACGTCACCCGGTAACGGCGCCCTGGCTCGCTGCTCTCGAATGTCCCGAAACGCCCAACGGATTTCATTGGCGTCGTTGCTTTCCACAACCAGTTTAAAATTGCTTAGCAAGTTAAGCCGTTCATCCCAGGGAGTTTGATTGTGGGTCGCCAGTTCCACCGGCTCGACATCCATTAACTCTTCGTATAACTGTTGGGCTCGATTAACCGGCGTTTGCGTTTGCCGGTACACGGCCGGCCGGGGTAAAACCTGTTCGCCGTTCTGAAAATAAAGAATATCCTGATCCGGTATCAATGGATCCCTTAATACATGTTGCAGGTTGACATTGGCGATGGCCAGCTGTTGCTGTAATAGTTGATGCAGTGCCTGAAAGGCGTATTGTTCGACGGTTTTGTGCCGGGAGAGAACTTCGGCTGTCGCAGCGTCCCGTTCCTCGCTGAATATCGTGTGCAGCATCACCAGGCCCCAAAGCACGATGATGATCCCGGTCACCCAGATTGCCACCGAGATCATGAATTTGCCTCGGGTCAGTTGCAGGAAAATATTTTGCACGTGTTACTTCAATTGCCGTAAATGGATGAACCAACGAACTAACTTATTGAAACCTATCGCTTAGTCTAGATGAAATCAATCAGCTGTGCGTCATGGGAAAACCACGGAATTGTCACGAAACTGTCATCGCACAGTCCGCGCCGATGACCGGTCGGCCGACTGAGCTAACGGGTTTGCCATCACCATTGTATAAACGGCTTTATGGAAGCAAACCGTCGCGGTATAGCAGCATCAAAAATTCATGCAAAATTATATAGTTACACGTTGCGCAGCGACTATGAATCACTATTTTTGCGTGACTACCATCGAATTCGCCGCTAGCCTTGCAGTTATTCAAGGTAACGGTCCTGCCATTGCAGATAACGTTGCCTCACGGCTTCAGCAAAGTCTTTTTTGTCGCTGTAGCCATCAGGGTAAATTGGATCGTAGACGTAATAATTTGCCTGGTCGTTGCGGCTGGTCACGAAATGCCACATCTTATTGAGTAGAGTATAAGGTGGCTGCCACTCAAAGGTTTCCTGCGCTTCGTAGTGCAGAAACACCGGTACCAGCGGTATGCCGGTGCGCAGGGACAAATCAAAGGCACCCGTCTGGAAACTGGAATGTATGCGCCGCCCCTTGCAGCCCCCTTCAGGAAAAATCGCAATATTGTGGCCCTGCCTGAGTTTGTCCTGCATCAATTCCAGCACCTGCTTTCGGGATTCCGGGTCTTCCCGCTTCACAAATAACGTACCCGCGGCCACGTTAATCTTACCCACCAGCCACCAGCTTTTGACTTCATATTTCGCCAGCGGATAGACATCAAACAATGTGGGTATACCCACATCTTCCAGCGCAGATGGATGATTGGCAATCAGAATATAATGTTTAGGCAACCGTTTATGGTTTTTCTCATGCAAGCGAAGATCGACACCGAGCGCTCTCACAAAGAATCCACACCAGATTCGAAACAGGGAATGATAGTAAGGACGGGTTAATAAAGATGGCAGCCATGCCAGAATATAAAGCACCAGCGTGAATACGGCTAACTCGATCCAGCACCAGAACAACCAGATTGTACGACTCAGAAATGCGACCATTGGCCATATGATTTTGTGAAAACTTGTAGTTAATAATAGCCTTAATCAAGGCCGGCTGCAGCGCACTATGGCCGCAAATCGCGTTTCTATTCATGCCGGCTCTGGGTCAAAACCAGGGATACCTCGAATAACATATTCGGAAGTCGCCCAACGGCTATTCAACCGGATTTTCCAATGTACCAATGGGCTCAATGGCAATAGAAACCCGGTCACCGTTTTTAAGGAAGCGGGGCGGTCTAAATCCCATCCCCACACCGGCGGGCGTACCGGTTGCGATAATATCACCGGTTTGCAGGGTCATGGATTTGGATAATGTCGCGATCAATGTCGGTATATCAAACAGCATTTCGCCCACGACACCATTTTGCCGCAGCTCATCATTAACGTGCGTTTGTACACGCAGTTTGGTCACATCAGGAATTTCATCACGGGTTACCAGGCTCGGCCCCATGGGACAGAAACCGTCAAGGCTTTTACCGAGAAACCATTGCTGATGCTGTTTTTGCAAACGTCGCGAAGTAACGTCATTAACAATGGTATAGCCGTACACATGTTGCATGGCCGCATCGGCTGAAATTCCCCTGCCGCCCTGACCGATGACAACCGCCAGCTCTCCTTCATAATCCACCGATTCCGTTTCGTCCAGCCACGCCGGTATGGGTTCATTGGGACCGATAACCGAGGTGGTTGCCTTGGTGAAAAAGATCGGCTGTGCGGGTGCCTCGCCTTTATTGTCGCTTTTCGACGCCACAACGGACTGCACTTCTTTAACATGGTCGGGATAATTTTTCCCGACGCACAATATATTACGCAATGGCCTTGGGACAGGCGCCAGGAATTTCACTGTATCAACAGACAATCGCCCGATATTTTGGGACAAAGCTTGTTTCATGGCAGGAAATGCAGCCTCCCCTAAATCCAACAATCCTTGCATATTGCTTGGCAGGTGGGATCCACATTGCGACAAATCCACAACTTCGCGGTGATCGCGATCCAGCAGGCCAATTCGGGAACGCTTGTCGTCGTTGGAATCTATTTCCAGAAAAGTTACTAGATGCATATTGATTACTTATATTATGAAAGCCGTACTGCATTTGCTCTTGACAGATTTTAAGCTGCTTTCACGCAATTAGCAAAATGCGGTTTCAACGTCACAACTATGAGGTGAGTATCTAAAATGCAAGTATATTAGATAGAGAGTGCAGGCATGGCCTGCACCCTGCTTTGCCGAGCGAATTCGCGGGTCAAATTACGCGCTTGTGACGTGACAGACCTATTCCAAATAACCCCATTAGCATCAGCGCAATGGTCGTGGGCTCCGGCACACCCGTGGTTACCTGTTGCGTCGCTATAAATGCCGCCCGGGTCCATACTTCTCCATTAAAAATATTCCCTATACCGTCAAACAGGTACTCGAAATTGCCG
>JASFMT010000506.1:0-3285 GCA_050117455.1 Gammaproteobacteria bacterium
GCCGGGATTTATCGACACGGACATGACCAAGGCATTGCCCGAGGCGCAACGAGAAGCCCTGCAGAAGAATATCCCCCTGGGCCGTTTGGGCCAGCCGGAGGAAATTGCCGCCGCGGTGGCCTTTCTAGCATCGCCCGGGGCCGCCTATATTACCGGCGAAACGTTGCACGTAAATGGCGGAATGTACATGGATTAATGGGTTACTAATTCCCAAAAGCCCCGGGAAATCTATATAAAACATGGAGCTAGCGGCCAAATTTATTGTGCTTTATACCTTGTGTCAGGGCGTTGTTTTCACTAGAATACCGACCGCAGCTGGAATAGCAGTAAAAAATAAATAACTGGAGGATTAATCCGAAATGAGCACCGTCGAAGAGCGTGTAAAAAAAATCGTTGTCGAACAGTTGGGAGTTAAGGAAGAAGAGGTCACCAACGAATCCTCCTTTGTCGACGACCTGGGCGCTGATTCTTTAGACACGGTAGAATTGGTGATGGCTCTGGAAGAAGAGTTTGAAACTGAAATACCTGATGAAGATGCCGAAAAAATTACAACCGTACAACAGGCTACCAACTACATCAACGAACACCTGAAAACCAGCAGTTAACCAAATTCAGGAACCGCGTGACACACTGATTTGAATCGTGCACGCGGTTCCAAATCACGCGATGCATGGCGTTTGGCGTTAACTTCAAGCAATCACATCATCAGTAAACCAATCTTTCGTACGTGAGGTAATCTCATTTGAGTAAACGGCGCGTTGTTATTACCGGCCTTGGCATGGTGTCACCCGTGGGGTTATCCGTGGGCGAGAGCTGGGACAATATATTGGCGGGCAAAAGCGGCATTGCCCCTATCACGCATTTTGATGCCAGTGCCTTTGCCACGCGTTTTGGTGGGTCGGTGAAAAATTTTGACCCGGCCAATTATATTCCGCCAAAAGACGTGAAAAAAATGGATCCGTTTATTCACTATGGCGTTGCCGCCGCCAAAGAGGCCATGGAAGATTCAGGCCTGGAAGTCACCGAACAAAATGCCACCCGTATCGGTGTTTGCATTGGTTCGGGTATCGGCGGCTTAACCGGTATTGAAAAAGGCCACGAAAATTACATAAAGTCCGGGCCGCGGAAAATATCGCCGTTTTTCGTTCCCAGCAACATTATCAACATGATCTCCGGTAATGTGTCCATTATGTACGGGCTCAAGGGTCCAAACTATGCCATTACCACCGCGTGCGCCACGGCAACGCATGGTATTGGCGATGCCGGCCGGATGATTGAATACGGCGATGCGGATGTCATGTTGGCGGGCGGTGCCGAAATGGCAACTTCACCGACGGGGCTTGGCGGGTTCTGCGCGGCGCGCGCACTGTCCACCCGTAACGACAGTCCGGAAACCGCAAGCCGGCCCTGGGACAAAGACCGCGACGGTTTTGTATTAAGTGACGGCGCCGGCGTTGTCGTACTGGAAGAATACGAGCATGCCAGGAAGCGCGGCGCAAAAATTTATGCGGAGTTAATCGGCTTTGGTATGAGTGGCGATGCCTATCACATGACCGCACCATCGGAAGGTGGTGAGGGTGCCAGGCGTTGCATGGAACTGGCCATGAAAAATGCCGCTATTAATACCGACGAGGTGGATTACATTAATGCGCACGGCACGTCGACACCGGCAGGGGATCTGGGCGAGACCCAGGCCACCAAAGCGGCGTTTGGTGATCACGCGAAAAAAGTGGCCGTGAGTTCCACCAAGTCCATGACCGGCCATCTGCTGGGAGCCGCCGGCGGTATCGAAGCCATTTTCAGTGTACTGGCGATTCGCGACCAGGTAGCACCACCGACGATCAATATCATGACCCCCGATCCGGAATGCGACCTCGACTACGTGCCCAATGAGGCCAGAAAAATGGCCATCAATACGGTGCTGTCCAATTCCTTTGGTTTCGGTGGCACCAATGGAACCCTGGTATTTCGCAAGATCTAATGGTTTGATACCCTTGATTCGCGTTTCGAACCATACCAGGACTGGCTTAAACATTTATAATGCCCATCGTTCATCGATTAGCGGAGCGGTTTGATTTAACCGCGCTGCACCAGTCCAATCCGTCGCGTTATCCCTACCTGCTGCAATCCACTGCGCAAGCGACCGATCAAAACCACTTTGATATCCTGTTTGCGTTTCCACTGGAAACGTTGTCATTAACACAGCACGGCAAACTTGAATGGCAGCAAGCGCCCGATGAAGCGATTGGTAATCAGCCTTCGATATCCCGTGAACTGGATACAGCGAATAACGATTTTCTCACGGCTTTTGATCATTGCTGGCAAACGGAACAGGCGTCGTCGGCCGATCCGGAGACAACAACGCAGCAAGTGCCTTTTAAAGGCGGCTGGTTTTTGTTTCTCGGTTACGAAGTGGCGCAGCAAATCGAACCCAGCTTGCAGTTACCCGTCAATAAAGCTGATAACTTGCCCGCGGCGTTCGCCAGCCGCATACCGGCCGCGGTGGTGATTGATCGCCAGAGCCAGGCCGTATCCATCGTTGTGGAACCGGGTTACGAGGCGTGCATCGATGCCATTGAAAAAGACATTGCCCAAATGATTAACGGGAGTCGCCAACAGGCGTCATCGCCATCGGATCAACAATCCATTATCAAATCCATCCAGGAAGAACCGGCGCAACGTTACATTGACGGTGTTAAACAGGTTAAACGGTATATCAAAGACGGCGACGTGTTTCAGGTGAACCTGTCGCGCTGGTGGCAGGCGGAACTGGCGGGGGATATCAGTCATGCCCAAATTTATCGGCGGTTGATGCAATCCAACCCATCACCGTTTGCCGCCCTGGCAACGATCGGCAACAACGCTATTATCAGCTCATCCCCGGAGCGGTTGGTGCGGGTCAGGGGTAACCGCGTGGAAACCCGGCCCATCGCCGGTACCCGGCCGCGGGGCCAGTCCGCCAATGAAGATGAATCCTATTTAAAGGAATTGATTGGCCATCCCAAGGAGCGGGCCGAACACATTATGCTCATTGATCTTGAACGCAATGATCTTGGCCGGGTTTGCGTGCCGGGCAGCGTCAACGTCAATGAACTGATGGTGCTCGAGACTTACGCGCATGTGCATCACATTGTTTCCAACGTGCAGGGTGAGCTGCAGAAAGATACAACGCCCAGTGATGTTATCCGCGCGGTGTTTCCCGGTGGCACTATTACCGGCTGCCCCAAGGTGCGTTGCATGGAAATTATCGGCGAACTGGAACAGGCTCCCCGTAATGCCTATACT
>JASFMT010000507.1:0-3283 GCA_050117455.1 Gammaproteobacteria bacterium
TGCTAATTACTATGGCCACCCTACGCCAGAGTTGCGCCTTGGTTATGATTCAATCGGGTGTATTTTTTTACGTTAGTGTTGTATCGCTAAATAAACAGCAACGCCTTATTACCTTTAAGCAAAATCTGATACCGCTTTTGGCTGCTGATGCTCTAAAAAGGTTGAAGCTAACGTGGTCGACATAGTTAATGGGGCCGCAATTAACAGAAGGGCGAAACTGAATTATCCACTTTGTTCATTTGCCAGTTAAGACAAACAAAGGTGGTATGATTTTACCGACATGTAATTCGGTTTATCTCAAGACCATTGGTCGCAGCTTGCGGCGGCGATCTCTCTCGGTTGCTTTCCGAAAGACACCCATTCGGGCGCTTGTATGATTGCCCACGTTACGGTGCCAAATGTTTTCCATTGTCTAGTTTCCAGCGGTGAGCATCCCTATGCCAAATTGGCGGATTAAAGTCTCCCGGGAGCCCAAAATCGTTATACAATCGGTACATATTCTGTGTGCTTTCGTTATTTGTGGTATTCTGATTTAATCGGTTCTTCGCTGTTAGGATTTAAATTCGATTTAATATTTATTGTCTATCGGGTCGCTATAATAAGAGTAGCATAGGCCATTGAGTATTGCTTTACGACGCCAATGACATCCACAAATAAGTACGACAAACAATTCCCGATTCCCGATTCTTTACTCGTCAGGTGGCAACGTATTGTTAACCTGATTGCTCGCAGTGTGGAAGCGCCAATATGTCTGATTAAGCGTTGCGATTACTCGAGCACACTTGTAGTTGTTGTTAATGAAACGGCGAACCATGATTTTTACGTGCAAGATAATAATTATGAATTGAACTCCGGTACCTATTGTGACGCGGTATTGCAGTCAAATGCGATGTTGGAAGTTGCCGACGGACGCAACGATCCAGTCTGGCAAAATAACCCCGAACTAAAGCAGGGTCTGGTGGCTTTCCTTGGTGCTCCCTTGTCACTGCCTGATGGTGAAGTCTTTGGTACGTTGTGCGTTTTGGATAATAAGGCACGCGAGTTTTTACACGTGCACCGGGACTTGCTTTCAGAGTTCAAAATTACCATAGAAAATGATCTGGCGCTGCTTGCTGGTTCCATGGTGCCATCCGGCATCAGCCCTTCCGATGATAGTAAGTTGTGGCGCGCTATTCAGTCGGCAGCTATGGAAAGTATCCTCGTAATGGATACAGCGGGGAATTTTATCGATGCAAATGAGATAGGCGCACGTCGTTTTGGTATGTCACCGTCGGAGTTATTAGGCAAGAACCTCTATAAAATCGTACCGCCTGACGTGGCGGAATCGCGAAAGAGAAAAATTAACGGAGTGATCGAGCAAAAACGCACGATGCGTTTTGAAGACGTCCGGGATGATCGCTTTTTCGATTTTACGATTTACCCGGTGCTTGATGATAGTAATCAGGTAGAAAAGTTGGTGGTTTTCGCCGCCGACATCACCGAGCGTCGACTTACTCGTCGGGCGTTGGAAAGGTCAGAGCGTAAATACCGGGATCTCGTGGATGAGGCGGCGACCATAATCATACGCTGGGATATTCATGGTAATGTGACATTTTTTAACGAGTATGCGCAGGCGTTTTTCGGGTATCACGAAGATGAAATCCTGGGCAAGAACGTGGTGGGCACGATCGTACCGGAAACTGAATTAACGGGAAGGGATCTGGCGCATTTAATGGAAGAGATATGCCGAGATCCTGCAAAATTCGAAGACAACGAAAATGAAAATATTAAGCGAAACGGAGAGAGGGCATGGATCGCCTGGAAAAACCGCCCTATCTTCGATGAGCACGGTGAGTTGTGCGAGATCCATTCAGTTGGTATCGATATTACCGCGCGCAAACGTGCCGAAGATGCGCTGCGTGAGTCTGAAGCCAGGTGGCGGTCTTTAACAGAGCATTCGCCGGAACATATCATGATGTTGGATAAAGCGGGCAGGATTATGTTTATTAATCATACCGTGCCCGATTTGACGTATGAGCAAGTGATCGGCATGCCAATGGCCAGTTTTTTGCCGCCCTCCTATCAAAAGCCAACAGAAAAACTGCTGCAACAGGTATGGCAGAGCGGGGAGCCGGATCAGTATACCGTGGAATATCAGAGCAAAGACAATATGTCTCGCTTTTTCGAAGCCAATGTCAGTGCAGTTAAGGACGACGAAAAAATTACAGCCTTGATTGTCAGCGCGCGGGATGTCACAGAACGCAGGCAAGTCGAGGAGGCGTTACGGGAAAGCGAAGAACGGCAGAAGAAAGCCCAGGAAGTGGGGAAGGTCGGTACCTGGGACTGGAACCCGCAAACGGGTGAATTGGTATGGAGCGATGAAATCTATCGTATCATTGGCTATATGCCTGACGAAGTGATTCCTTCCTATGAGCTATTTTTGGAACATGTGCATCCTCATGATCGAGAGTATTTGAGTAGCTCAGTGGAAAAGACACTGCGTGAAAAATGCCCTTATAATGTAGACTGTCGAATCGTTACCAGGGATGGGGAGGAGAAAATCGCCAACGCACAAGGCACCGCCAGGTGCGACGAACACGGTACTGTGGTACAGATGCTGGGTACTTTTCAGGATATTACGGAACGCAAAACCATTGAAAAAGAGCTGGAAAGTTATCGCAGTCATCTTGAAGAACTAGTGGCAATACGTACTGCTGAACTGGAATCCAGCAATAAGGAACTGGAATCTTACAGTTATTCCATAGCTCATGACTTGAGGTCACCGTTGCGCGCCATTATAGGTTTTAGCCAGATATTGAAAGATGAAGCACAAGATCGACTGGAGGAGGAAGATATTCATGTGCTGAAACGCATTGTTGCGGCGGGTAAAAATATGGCCGAGCTCATCGACGATATTCTGGAATTGTCACGTATTACCCGCAGCGAATTACGCTATGAAGATGTTGATATATCCAGGCTGGGTACGGCTATTCTGTCGCGTCTAAAGCAATCCCTGCCCGAACGGGATGTGCAATGGCAAGTACAGGGCGAGTTGCTGGTTCGGGGGGATGCCCGGTTGTTGGAAGTCGCACTGCAAAACCTGATCGAGAACGCCTGGAAATATACGCGGAATGAGACGTGTGCTTTCATTGAATTGGGTAAACGTAAGCTTAACGGCAAAGAAGTGTTTTTTGTTAGCGATAATGGTGTCGGGTTTGATATGCAATATCAGAAGCAATTGTTTAAACCATTCAACCGGTTGCACTCGCCACAGGAGTTTGAAGGAACGGGTATAGGTTTGGCC
>JASFMT010000508.1:0-3280 GCA_050117455.1 Gammaproteobacteria bacterium
GTTACTGGATAACGTGCTGCGTTTGATGCGTCACAACATCGCTACCATTATTTTGCGGCTCTAAAACCGCAAAACCCCGCACGTAGCGGGGTTCCGGGTATTCTATCAATTGGATACCTGCGTATTATGCGGGAACAACACTCACAAATGTACGCTTTTTAGGTCCCTTGGTTTCAAATTTTACCTGGCCGTCTTTGGTGGCAAACAACGTGTAGTCTTTGCCACAACCGACGTTCACACCGGGATGAACCTGGGTACCGCGCTGGCGCATAATAATGTTACCCGCCTTGACGATTTCGCCGCCAAAGCGTTTGACGCCCAGGCGTTTGGATTCTGAATCGCGACCGTTACGGGTACTACCTGCTGCTTTCTTGTGTGCCATGATGCGTTACCTGTATTTGCTGAATCTTCTGCTGTATCAATATGAAAAACTAGCCGGAAATGTCAGTGATTTCCAGTTCCGTATAATCCTGGCGATGGCCGGTGCGCTTTTGGTGGTGTTTGCGGCGCTTGAACTTGACGATTTCAATTTTCTTGTGGCGCCCCTGGGCAACCACCGTCGCGGTGACTTTGCCGCCATCCACCAGTGGTGTACCAACAGTGACGTTATCACCGTCTCCCACCATGAGGACGTCGTTGATTTCAACGGAACTACCTGGTTCGGCAGGCAATTTTTCCACTTTCACTTTATCGCCTTTGGCAACCCGGTATTGCTTGCCGCCGGTCTTGATAACCGCGTACATCGTTTTCTCCATTTCACCTATTAATTATAGGGATATTGTCATTTGGGTGGTCTGCAGACCGAAAAGAGCGGGAATTTTACCGACTTACCGCATCCAGGTCAACGATTACCCGCGCCGCGCGGGCCGGTGGTCGCTACCCGCTGCCTGAGCCAGGCACCTGATCAATATGCAGTTTTTTCGCCATACCAGCGACACGTAGCGATGCGCAAAACTTGACACCCCACCCATCCGACCCTAGCATGGCCGAATGCCAGAAGCAGCAACTCCACAATCCGTCAGCCGCGCCAAAATGTCCATTGAGGACATTTATCAGCTCATTGACACCGACCTGAAAGCGGTTAACCAACTGATTACCAAGCGCCTTCACTCGGACGTGGCGCTGATTAATCAGCTCAGCAACTACATTATATATAGTGGCGGCAAACGGCTGCGACCGGTGCTAGTATTGCTCACCGCCCGCGCCCTGGACTATGACGGTAACCAGCATTTCAATCTGGCGGCGATCGTTGAGTTTATTCATACCGCCACCCTGCTGCATGACGATGTGGTCGACGCCTCGGAAAAACGCCGTGGCAACAGCACCGCCAATGCGATCTGGGGCAATGAAGCTGCGGTGCTGGTGGGCGATTTTCTATATTCCCGCGCCTTCCAGATGATGGTGGATAGCAACAGCATGCGGGTGATGGAAATCCTCTCCGACGCGACCAACACCATCGCCGAAGGTGAAGTGCTGCAATTGCTGAACTGCCACGATCCCGATACCAGCGAAAAGCGTTACATGGATGTCATTCACTTTAAAACCGCCAAATTGTTCGAAGCGGCCGCGCAACTGGGTGCCGTGTTATCCGGTGCCAGTCCCGAGCAGGAATTTGATCTGGCCAAATACGGCATGTACCTTGGCACCGCGTTTCAGCTGGTGGATGATGTACTGGATTATAGTTCCTCGTCAACGGAGATCGGCAAAAATATCGGTGACGACCTGGCGGAAGGCAAACCAACATTGCCGTTGATACGTGCCATGAGCGTGGGCTCACGTGAAAATACGGAGGTTATTCGTAAGGCCATTACCGAGGGTGGGCGGCAACATATTCAGGAAGTCATTAAAGCAATCGAAACAACCGATGCTATTAGCTACACGGCCAAAGTCGCCCGCGAAGAGGCGAATAAAGCATTAAAGATGTTGTCCAAAATTCCGGAGTCGCCTTTCCGGGATGCGTTATCATCATTGGCGGAGTTCTCCGTAAACCGCACCTACTAAATTTCTTCCGGACAGGTATTGCAAATTCATAAACAAACAGTCAACGGCAATTCGCATTAGTGGTTGCCGGTACATGGATTATTGGTGGCATAACAATGACAAGATTTTTATCTGTATCGCCGTTAAAACACCCTCTTAAAATTATCTTCGCTATCTTTTTTGTCACTGCACCTGTGGCCTGCGTCACTGGAACTACTACTAGTAATGAAGAAAAAAACAGCGGTGACAGTAACGTTAACGAACCCTTTGAACTGGTCAACCAGGATCACCAACTGGTCGGCAAAATCTGGGATGTTAAGAATCAGCAATTCATCAATCGACAGCAATTGCTGGATAAGGCATTGCAGAGCAACTATGTCATGCTGGGCGAGACTCACGATAATATCCGCCATCACCAAGATCACGGCTGGTTTATTGAAAAAATAAGCAATCAAAAGCCCAAAACCGCGGTAGCCATGGAAATGGTTAACAAAGAACAGGCTGACGGCGTTAACAAGGAAACCGACAAGAATCTGGATAAAGTCATTAACATACTGGAACAAGCCAAAGTCGGTTGGGAATATGACAAATACTATCGCCCCGTATTCAGCAGTATCATTAATGCCGGTCTAACTGTTTATCCCGCCGACCTGGAACGGGCTACCATGATGCAAGTGGTCAGAGGCGACGGTGAAGGTACACCGGAAGAACTTCAGGCACTCCTGGATAAAACGCCGCTGCCCGAGGACCAACAGGAAGCCCTGAAAACAGAAATAGAAAAAACCCACTGCGGCATGATCAACGCGGAAATGACCACCGCCATGATGCGGGGCCAGCGCACTCGCGACGCCGCGATTGCCAATAACCTTTACAAGATACGCCAGAGCGACGAGGCAACCACCGTCATTCTGGTATCCGGCTCCGGACATATCCGCAAGGACCGGGGTGCCCCCATGTATCTGGCCGCACAAGACGAAAATGCCGACATCATAACCATCGCCTGGCTCGAAGTGGACGAGAACACCACCGATCCCGCCGAATATCTGCACCGCTGGGGCGACGACGCCCTGCCCTTCGATTACGTGGTATTTACCCCGTCAGCCGACCGGCCCGACCCCTGCGAGGAAATGCGCAAATTCATGGAAAAACACAAGAAAAAACACGGCGACAACAAAGACAGCGAAAAAGACGACAAATAACGCCCATTCAGGCATACAACATCGAAAAAGTCTCAGGTATAATTTGCCCCTCATCCAGTGACCAGATCATCGGAGTGTAGCTCAGCCTGGTAGAGCACCGT
>JASFMT010000509.1:0-3276 GCA_050117455.1 Gammaproteobacteria bacterium
CGGTTTCGAGCTGGCGATCGATGAGCCGTTCAACAAGGATGCGCGCTGGATCGAACTTCGACCGCCACAAGGGCAAACACGGGTTGTATTGCTAAAAGCCAGGCCCGGCGATGCCCGCGTGGGTTCTTTATCTAATATTGTGTTTACCACCGACGACGTGGAAAAAACCTATTTCGACCTCAAGGTAAAAGGGGTGCATTTCAAGGAACCGCCTAACAAACAGGCGTGGGGCATGTTTACGCAGTTTGCCGACCCGGATGGTAATGTCTTTGTTCTGGCTTCCCAGTAACAATCGTCAGCAATTCAGCTATCACTCAACACGCTGCACACGATCCGCCGCTCTGAACGCGGCCCGTCGAACTCACACAGAAAGATGTTCTGCCACGTGGATAGCCCCAGCTTACCGTCAATGACGGGAATAGTTTCGGAGGGTCCAACCAGGCCGGCCTTTAAATGGGAATCACCGTTGCCATCCTGCTGGTCATGCAGCCAAACACCCTTGGGAATAATTTTTCGCAGAAAGTTAACCACGTCGGTCTGCACGCTTTCATCCCAGTTTTCCTGGATCATGATGGCGGCGGTGGCACCCTGCACATAGACGCTGGCAATGCCATCTTTGATACCACTGCTCGCGACGACCCGGTTAACCGGGTCGGTGATATCAACCAATGTCTCGCGTTGGCGCGTCGGCACCGTAATAATATCGCGCATGGGAATTCCGGCAATTGTTTAGACTGACTGGCAGTAAACTGTATTTCTTTAAAGTTTTTATTGTTACGACTTGACTGCGTCGAGGCTGATCACCGGCTGGTGCCCGACAACTTCCGCGCTATGGACGACACCCCGCGGTACAACCAGCGAGTCGCCCGCTTTCAAGACAATGGACTGTCCTTCCAGGCGCATCATAAATTCACCGGACACCACGCCATCTATTTTATCTTCACTGTGGGAGTGATCGGGAAAGTAGGTACCGGGAGGATAAACATAGCGGGAAACGGAATAACCCATCGATTCCAGTTTGGCCTGCATGTTTGTCTCGTTGAGTTCGCCGTCTTCGTCGACATTCCAGGGTATCGGTTCCATAATATCTACCGTTTCTCTCAGGTATTACCCAATAATATTTAACATTAACCTGCAATGAAAAGTATGGCACATGGAAAAAGTTCTGCGCCGGCAAAAATTCCCCATCTTTCCAGTAGTTAAAATCACCCGCTTTTTACAGAGCCAGACACGCGGTGCGGCTGGTTCAAAAAGTTGTAAAATCGTTATAACCTCGCGGCAACGATGTTTTTTATCTCTTCATCGGTCAAAATTATAGGATTGGTTTTCATGCTACTGCCGCGGGAACTGGCAACAACCTTATCCAGTCCTTCCTGTTTAACTCCATATTTTGACAGCCGCGGTAACTGGAGTTCCTCCGTCCAGGTTTCCAGCAAATTTAGTAACTCTTTCCAGGCCGTTTCCCGGTCGCGAATCCGTTTCTCACACAATACCTCCGCCACCCGCGCGTATTTGGCCAGGGCCCGGTTATCCGGCTCGCGGTCCAGCATGCTCTGGATGTTGACCTTCGTTGCCTCGGCAACTAATGTTCCGCAAACCACGCCGTGCGGTATGGGATAGAACGCACCCAACGGTGAGGCCAAACCATGCACCGAGCCCAGCCCCACTTGCGCCAGCGTAATACCGGAAATTAATGCCGCATAAGCCATTTTTTCCCGGCCTTCCACGGACTGACCACTTTGGCGATAAAGGGGTAACAGCCCGTCACGGGCGGCGCGTAAACCGCTGATCGCTATGGCATCAGTAAACACATTGGAACGTAACGAAACATAGGATTCGATCAACTGCGTTAACGCGTCCATGCCATTGGCAGCGATCACACTGGGCGGACAACTTTCCAGTAAATCAGGATCCACCACCGCGTACTCGGCAACCAGTTTTTCGTGGCGGAAGGATTTTTTAAAACCCTCTCTGCCCTGGATGCTTAACACGGCATTCTTGGTGGCTTCACTACCGGTGCCCGCCGTTGTGGGAACTGCAATAAACGGTACGGCGGGGCCTTCGTAAGCAAGCTCGGGACCCACGCCTTCGAGGTAATCCATTACCGAACGCTGCACTTCCAGCAATCCGGCAATGGCTTTGGCCGCGTCCAGCGCGCTACCTCCACCAACACCGACCACCAGTTCGAACGCATAATCCGCAAACGTTTGAACAATTTCATCGATCAATACCGGTGACGGCTCTTCACTGATGGTGACATGTTCCCAGATAATGCCCCGGTCGTTTAAATCATCAATAAAATGTTGCCACTTGGGTGAGTTACGAAAGGACCGGCCCCCGGTAACAATCAAGATACTATTACCATAAGTGGCAATAATATCCGGCAACTTACTAAACATGCCACGGCCGAATTCAATGCGCGGCACTCTTGCAATGGAAAAATCAAACATTATTTACCTGCTGGATATAAACCGTTATACGTAATGCCCTGTCGTGGCTCAGCCATCCAGTCCGCCACTGTTTCACGCCAGGTCAGGTAGTGAGGGGTATCTTTGTGGGCGACCGCATCGTCTTTGGATTGGTACGCTTCATACAATACAAATTTGGCTGGGTCATCGGCAGACTGCAAAACATCGAAACGTACATTGCCCGGCTCCTTAATGGAGTTCTCATGATTAACGCGGGTGGCTTCGATAAATTCATCGATGTGTTGCGCTTTGACATGAACATTAACAAGCGTTACATACATGCGCTTTCTCTCCTGTCCGTGTGTTAATAGCGCTATTGTTTTTAACCGGAGGCTGCTGAGGTCATTGACCGAATCATTACAACAAACGGTCACAAGTGCCTTTAGCCCGCCAACGGCGTGTGCTGATTCCCACTCTATGCCACGAGGCCACGGGCGAACATTGTGCGTCGCGGCCGTGAATTGCGCTAGTGTAGCAAAATACTGGGGCATTGTTCAGCCAGCGATACGCTTTTTTCCCGATAACTACCTAATTAGGTTGATATTTATTGGACGGGACAATCACCTTATGCCATAGAATGTAATCAATAACAGCTGTTCATATAAACAATATCCGACACCGCCACAAAACTTGCGTCGTTGCATTTCTGTCCGCAATACCGTCCACTGGTAGCACTTTCAAGCTAATGTGGTGACTCCCGATATCATTGGGCCGGTAATATCGAAACCGCCGTAGACACATCGCCCACAAAACCTTCGGTATTACCGATACGGGAAAATAGCATTAACCGCGGCGAGCACATTGTTTG
>JASFMT010000510.1:0-3269 GCA_050117455.1 Gammaproteobacteria bacterium
TGTTGAGTCTAATACCCTGACCCGTACCGGCGATGTTGCGCTGCAAGGCCAGGCGCTGGATGTCTCATCACTCCAACAGGGCTTTATGGTGGTGACCACCATGGAAGTGGCGCAAGTGGACGGTAACTTTACGGTCACGCGCCGCATCAGCGGTTCGTTCACCGCGATGGCGTCCGCGCAGGATCAATGGTACCTGGCGCAATCCAATGGTGATCTGTTGGTGTTGAATCATCGCTTTGATGAACAATGGATCAGTGCTGCTGTACAGGCCGATCGGTTGTTGGGGCTGCAAGGATACCTGTTGGCGCTTTCAGTGGACAGCCAAAGCATCCAGGTGATCGATATTCGCAACAGCCACCGGGTTGAGAAAATCGGTCACTTCGCCAATATCCTCGGTAATAACGTTACCGGTGCCTTTATCAGCGGTGGCCGGCTCTGGATCGGCGGTGATACCGGTGCAGTGTTCGACTTGAATGCGACGGCAACGTCCTCACCGGTTCAGGTCTATAGCACCGACAGAGCCCGTGGTTACATCAACAATGTAGATGTCAACGATGGACTCTTTGTCGCCGCGGCGGATAATTACGGCGCGGTGACCTATGACCAGGATAGCAATAACACCTGGACTGCTGCCGTTTATCCGTCAGCATACTCGCAACGGACTACACGGATGCTCACGCGTGACCGCGAGCGATACATTTTACAACCGGATTTCAAACGCGTCGTGAGGCTCGACGGCAATAACAATGCAACGGTTTATCTCGACGGGCAGGCATTTACCGATATTGCGTTAACCGACGCGTTCCTGGTGGCGGCCAGCGGCTCCCGCCTGTACCTGGTTGACCGGAACAATATCAATATTAACGGCCAGATCGACGTGGGGCTTGGTGAGAATGTTGTTGCCATTGCGACACTGGGTGAAGTGCTGGTCGTGTCGACAGCGACAGGTAAAGTGTTTGAAATAACCCATGACGGTATGCCTATTGTTCAGGCGGACGTGCGCATCAGGGAACTGTTCTCCTCACCTACGAACATCAACCAGTTGACCGCCGACGCGGACTATCTCTATTACGCGATTAATAACGTCGTTCACCGCCTGCGGTTGCATGACTTAGTGGACGAAACCATTGCAATGGCGAACGATGTGTCCACCATGACCGTGCAGGAAGGCCGTCTGCTGGTGGGTGTCCAGAATAACGTCCACTTTATAGATACTCAAAGCTGGACCGTTCTCAATACTCAAACGATAAACGCGGCTTACTATGTTACCGGGCTTTCGGTTGAAGACGACCGGATCATTGTAGGACAGGGCAGCCAGGGCGTGGTAATTTACCAGGCGCCGATCAGTTGGTTCAGCAGTTCCGCCGCCATGCAGGCACCCGTGGCCAATACCGTGTACCAGCAAACCGACACCATGGACCTGTCCCTGTTCGATACCGCGGGTGTCAATGCGGTTCGTTATTATGTCAACAACGAACCCGTCGCCGCCCTGACGCAAGCCCCGTTCGCTACTACGCTTCCCGTTCCCGCTTCGCTGCCCAACGGCCAAATGTTTAATGTCACGGCCCGTATTGAAACAGTCTGGGGTGAAGTGATTGATTCACAGATTCGCAGCGCCATTCTGCAGGGTGAGGGTCTGCCGGTGAACCCCTTTACCGTCGACGTCGCCTTTGATGATATTTACCTGCCCAAGCCGTTGCAAATGACCGCCACAGTGCACAACAGCACGCAACCCATCGAGCAAGTGGAATTTTATTACTCGGCGACTCAGTCAGGACCTTATGAGTTGATCGGTAAACACTATGGTCCGGAGTTCGTGGTTTACAACAACTTCGATCTCACCCAATCGAATCATTACATCAAAGTTAGGGCGGTGGATGTTTACGGCAACCTAACCAATTCAACGCCTAAACAGTTCCTGCGCCTGAGTGATCCATTTCCACCCGATGGCCAGCGCCCTGGTGGCGAATCCCTGTTCCGCGTCGATGGCCAGTTCATTGACGGTAAACTGGTGGCCGGCCATCCCTTTACTGTGAACGTATATGTCAATGACGCCGGAAGTGGTGTCGATGTTGCGCTGCTGCGCCGCAATGGATTAATTATCGCAGCGGCTTTTGAGAACGGGGAAATTGTCTATCAGGAAGCGCCGCCGGAACCCGGTAGTACCTATGCATACGAAGTTACCATGGTTGACAACAGCGGTAACCAGCGCAGTGTTTCCCGGACTTACCAGGTCGTTGATGATAATCCACCGGTCATTGCCGATGTCCAGTTGCCAGCGCAGGTGCGCGAACAGGAAGCATTCGACATCACCGTGTCAGCCAGCGATGACCTTGAACTTCAATCCATCGCGGTCACGTGGCACGGCCTGACACAAACACAAAACGTCGGTGCCGATCAAACGTCAGTAAACACGACGATAAATGTGCCGGACGCCCGTTCAATTCGGCTGACCAACACCGTGACGGAAAACATCGAAGTAGTCGTCACCGACAGCCTGGGACAATCCACCAATACCGTGCTGCCGCTGTATGTGATACGGGACGGCATACCCGACGCGGCGCTGCTCAATGTCGATGCACCGCTTAACGGTTTTTATGACAGTAATGTGCCCATCGATGTGTCGGGTATTAATAGCGTGGATGATGGCGGCCCTGAAAACGTGACCCTGTCGGTCATCAACATTAACAGCGGCGGCGAACGTGAAGCCAGTCGCGCCGGTAACTTTACATCGGATCTATGGCGCACCGCGGTGCACACCCAAGCGGATAATACTGCCAGCAGTGATTACGTCTTTAAGCTGCGGGCCATGGACCGCCTGGGCCAGACCAGCGACACCGCTACCCATAGCGTTGCGCTAACACAATTGCCCAACGAAATTCGTTTTGACAATGCCGGTAACGGCGATATCAACCGCCGTTACGTCGGCGCCACCGAATCGCTCGTGCTGCAAACCCGCGTACTGGACAGCTCGGGCCGGCCGGTACCGGTTCAAAACGTACGTTGGACCCTGCGTGCGCCGAATTCGACAAACGTTGTAAGCATCGGCACCTCCACCACGGATAACGAAGGTTACGCCATTCACATGCTGGATACATCGCGGCCGGCCGGTACCTACCAGATCCGGGCGCAGTTGCCGACCTATCCGTTTGTCTTACCTGCAGTGTTAAACGTGGAAATCATTCCGGGTGACATTCACGCTATGGCGTTCGATTACATTCCAGAAGTGGAAGGCGGCGGCGTTTTTGATCTCAACGTGAAAGCCGTGG
>JASFMT010000511.1:0-3267 GCA_050117455.1 Gammaproteobacteria bacterium
ATGACATTTTAAAAAATGTTATCAAAAAAACCTCTGAACTGGGTCTCTCGGTACAATCAAATACCGGGTTTCGCCAGGCCCTTCGTAACAACAAAGCCCAGGAAATCCAGGAACAACTGAATCAACAGTTTCACCGGTTCTTCGTTACCATGAGTATTATCCGTCTGGAGAAACTCATTGCCTTCGACATGGACTTTGATGTTACCGGTTACTCCTCCGAAGGCTCCCCCCGGTTGGGACCTACCAGCGCCCCCTGTCCGGATTTACTGGACCAGGCCCGGCAGCGCAAAGGCGCCGAACGCTTAAAAATTCTCTCCGAACTTTGCATGGCCCGTGGCTCGCCGGTCGTTGCTGTTCTGGTTCCCATTGGCGGTATCCGGCTCAAGGGATATTTACTGGTCGCCGTGGACCCAACGCTAAACCTGAGCGAAGCCGAGAAACACCTCAACATGCCGGTAACCATCAAGGATGCCGACGGGCAAATTGTCTACGAATCGGATAACTGGCCGGCCCGCGATACCGACCGGAAAATCGTCAATTCTTATTACACCCTGCATGATGCACGCGGCAATCCGGTTTATCACATGACGTTCGCCTCGGACGTTCAAAACCTCTATGAAAAACTGGGTCAAACCCGGTTGTTTATCATTGCCGCGGCGGCATTGGCCACATTAATCACCGCGTTGTTGTCACTTTACCTATTGCAAAAAACCGCGCTCAATCCGTTGAGCAAACTGACCCGCCAGCTCAACCTCGTACGCAAGGACAAAGCGCACCTGGGCGATCGGGTCAGTGTCACGGGTAATATTGAATTTGTGGAACTGGCAGATGTGTTTAATGACATGTCCGGCGAGCTGAATGTGCTCTATAACACGCTTGAAAACATGGCGTTTACTGATTCGCTCACCGGCCTGCCCAACCGGGCCTTGTTTTATGAGCGGCTGGAAAACGCGGTTAACCGGGTACGAATCAATGACTCGTCATTTTTTCTGTTGATGCTTGACCTGGACCGCTTCAAGTACATCAATGACACGCTGGGGCACCATATCGGTGACCAGTTGTTGCAGGAAGTGGGTGGCCGGTTACAGGGAGCCATGCGGTCCACCGATACAATCGCCCGCCTGGGAGGTGATGAGTTCGCCGCCATTGTACCCGCCGAAGAAAGCAAACAGGCAGGCAACACCGTGGCGGAAAAAATTCTCAAGGCATTGAACCATCCCATTATCGTGGGCCAGCATAATTTATCCATCGGCGCCAGCATTGGCCTGGTCCAGTGTCCCATTGACGGCCACGATATAAACCAGCTAATGCAGCGCGCGGACGTCGCCATGTACCATGCGAAGAAAAACCGCCACGGCTATACCTTCTATGATTCGACCCTGGACCGTCACAGTATCATCCAGCTGAACCTGGAAACCGATTTGTATGAGGCCATGAAAAATGGCGATCTTCATTTGTTCTATCAACCGAAAATTGACCTGAAAACCGGGTCTACCGTTGCCGTTGAAGCGCTGTTGCGCTGGAATCACCCCAGGCGGGGCAACATACCACCGGAAGAATTCATTCCCCTGGCGGAACACTCGGGCCTTATTCATCCCCTGACGCGCTGGGCCATAGAAACGGCGTTAACACAATGCGCCAAATGGCATGAAAATGATTTAAAAATTTCAATCGCCATCAATTTGTCGGCACGCAGCCTGGAAGACGCCAGCATCCTGGACACAGTTCGCACCGGCCTGAGAACGTCCGGTCTGAACCCCTCGTATTTGTCGGTGGAACTGACCGAAAGCACCATCATGTCCGACGCGCATACCGCGATGGATATGCTGACCAAGTTACATGGAATGGGCGTGCGCATTGGCGTGGATGATTTTGGCACCGGGTATTCGTCGCTGGCCTACCTGAAAAAATTACCGGTGACGGAATTAAAAATCGACAAGTCCTTCGTCATTGACATGAACCACGACGCCAGTGATGAAGTGATCGTCCATTCAACCATCGACCTGGGTCATAACATGGGTTTGTCGGTTACCGCCGAAGGCGTGGAAAACGAGGAAACGCTCGACAAACTCGTTAAACTGGGATGCAACATGGCGCAGGGACATTTCATGTGCGAACCCTGCAACCCCGAAGACCTCACCAAATGGTTTTTCAAATCCAGGTGGGGCTTGCGCGCCAATATCAACCGGGTTGGGTAATACAGAAACGCCACATCCTGCCCAATTCCTACGAAGATGGTTGGGGTGCAATTGATGCGGTTCCTGCGTCACCGCACCCTACACATACGAAGTGTCCCGAACCACCGTAGGATGCGGTGACGCAGGAACCGCATCAACCCCATTTGGTCATTGCCACACCCCATAGGATGCGGTGATAACCACATCTACCCCGTTCGGCCATTGCTATACCCCCGTAGGATGCGGTGATAACCGCATCAACCCCGGTGAGGCTTGCGCGCCAGTATCAACCGCGTCGGGTAAAACACAAAACCTTACCCTGCTCAAATCCAACAAACGTGGATGTGGCTCAATCGATGCGGTGCGTTCCTTACCGCATCCTACGGAAGCCCGGAACACCTGCCATGGGTTAAATGCGGTGATAACCGCATCAACCCCGTTCGCTCATTGCTACCCCCGTAGGATGCGGTGATAACCGCATCGAACCGCTCCCATCAACACCTTTATATTAGCCCCATTCTCCAACTTTCATATTTTCGATCGGTGCGCTCGCCCAATCTTCAGGATAAATTCCCTGCTTCACATAATCATGAAAACTGGAATGAGGCCAATCGCAAACCCGATCCACCCATCCATGTTTAACGGGATTCCAATGAATGTAATCAACATGCCGCTGAAAATCATGTTCATCACGAAGTAAATGTTCCCAATACCGGCGTTGCCAGATACCACGTTCGCCTCTTTTTATTCGACTCTCGGACCGCCTTTCCTGCGCCGGTAATTTTCTTGAAAACCCCGCCTTTATTAACGCCCATCGCGTTTTATAATCGGCATCGCCTGGCGGTAATGTCCAAATACAATGCAGATGATCTGGTAACACGACAACCGCATCAATGGAAAAAGGATGATCGGTTTTGACTTTCCGGAAAACCCGCCGCAACAAATCAATATTGTCCACCAAAAGGGTGTTGCCATCGCGTACGGTACAATTGACGGTAAAGAAATACGTGGCGCCTTCGATTTTAACACGACGATATGCAGTCATTTTTTAGTTATTATTAATTGGACGATTGTGATGCGGTTCCTGCGT
>JASFMT010000512.1:0-3262 GCA_050117455.1 Gammaproteobacteria bacterium
TGAAAAACCCAACCTGCTGTTACTGGACGAGCCCACCAATCACCTGGATTTGGACATGCGCCACGCGTTGACCCTGGCGCTGCAGGCCTTTGATGGAGCGGTGGTGTTGGTTTCCCATGACCGCCATTTGTTGCGCACCGTATGCGAGCGGTTTTACCTGGTATTCGGCGGCCAGGTACATCCGTTTGATGGTGATCTGCAAGACTATCAGCAATGGCTTAAAGACCAGGCCAGGGCGGTTGTGGCGGCCGCAGCCGGCGCCGAGGCCGGTGGCGCGGCATCGAAAAAACAAATCCGCCAGGCCGGAGCGGAAAAACGCCGCCAGCTTCAGCCTTTGCGCAATACCGTAAAAAAACTGGAACAGCAAGTGTCAAAGCTGGAGCAGCAAAAAGACGCTATCGATATCCGATTGGCGCAGCCGGAAATGTACAACGCGGATAACAAGCCGCAACTGACTGAGTTGCTAAAGGAACAATCCCGCCTTCAGCAGGAGCTGGCGCAGACGGAAGAACAGTGGCTGGGCGCTATGGAGGAGTTGGAACAGGCGGAGGCGGATTAAAATTCGTATTTTGCCGGCGTATTCGACGATCGTGATTAGGCAACTATTGAAAATTTACCACGAAGAACACGAAGCTCACTAAGAAAAAAGACTAATTAAAATCCTTTGTGGTGATAAAATTAAACCCCCTTGGCCAACTTGGGCAAGTCCCCCACCAAACCCATCGCATAACGGATAAAAAAGTTTTTGGCCGGGGTGGCGCGATTGGTGAGGGTAAATCCCAGGTTGCGTCCCAGTTGAACCAAAGGCGAATTGCTGGTGAATACGGATTTGAAGGTACTCATGGCGGCCAGCATGGATGCATTGTCGCCTTTGCGCCAGCGTTCATAACGACGTAAGACGTCAAAGGCGCCAATGTGTTTGCCTTGCGCCAGGGCGTCTATCAACACTTCGGCCAGGCAAGCGGCATCGGCAAAACCCAAATTAACGCCTTGCCCGGCCAGGGGATGAATAGCGTGTGCCGCATCACCGACCAGTGCCAGGCCGGGTTTGACATAATGCTTGGCGTGCAGGCTGCGCAGGGGGAACGCGCCCCGTTCCCCCACTTGGGTGATTGCCCCTAACGTACCGGCAAACGCGGTTTCCAATGCGGTTTTAAATTCATCCTCCTCCATGGCCAGTAACGCTTGTGCGTGCTCCGGCGCGGTGCTCCACACAATGGAGCTATAGCCGTCCGTTAAAGGTAAAAATGCCAGAGGCCCCGTGGGCAGAAATACCTGCCATGCCGTGTACTGGTGGTGTTGGGCGGTTTTGACATTGGTAACCACGGCGGTTTGATGGTAGTCCTCGATGTGCGCCTCGATGCCTGCGGCTTGCCGTACCCAGGAGCGGGCGCCGTCCGCCGCGACGATTAGATCGGCTTGCAGGGTTTGTCCTTGCTCCAGCGTGAATAAATAGCCATCCAGTGCTTTAGTTAAGCGGCGAGGCGTCGCCGGACACAGCAGTTGCACATTGCCTATGCTCTGCAAGCGCTGATAGAGAGCCGCCAGGATAACCCCGTTTTCGACAATATGCCCCAAACTGGGTTCGCCGATATCGGCGCAATCAAAGTGGATCACCCCTTTACCGCTGGCATCCCATACATGCATGTCGGTGTACGGGCTGGCGCGCATGGCTTCGATATGCGGCCACACTTGCAGGGATTCCAGTATGCGTTGTGAGGCGCGGGACAAAGCGCTGGTGCGCAAGTCATAAGCTGGTTTGGGCCATTGCAGGTCCGGGCTTTTGGCTTCCACCACGGCTACGCGCAACCGGCTGTCAGCCAGCGCGCAGGCAAAGGCCGCCCCGACCATGCCGCAGCCGACGACAATGACGTCGTACTTGTCCACTTTGTTAGTCACAATATTTGTCACAACGACAGCCCTCTCGCCAGGCGAGGCAGTTTGCCCGCCAGTCCCATGGTGTGTTTTGCCAGCACGTGCTTGACCGGCGGTAACGTATCCAAAGCCAGCAAACCCGCGGTGCGCGCGGAGTGCAGTGGCGCGAATCGGTTGGAAAAAAGCCGTACCAGGGAATCGGTAAAACCGATGATTTGTTTATGATCGGTTTTGCGCCATTGGGCGTATTGCTGCAATACGCCCAAGTCTCCGATATCGGCTTGCGCTTGTTGCGCGTTGACAATGATTTCCGCCAGAGCGGCCACATCCCGCAAACCCAGGTTAAATCCCTGACCGGCGATGGGGTGCAGTGTATGGGCGGCGTTACCGATCAATGCCACCCTGGGTCTAACCTGCTCTTGCACGTGCATGAGATACAGTGGATACACCGAGCGTTTGCCGGCTTTGAGAAAACGTCCCAGGCGGTTGCCAAAACTGCGCTGCAGTTGCTGCAAAAAATCCGGCTCGTCCAGCGCCGCGATGGCCTCCACCTTGTCGCCGCGCTGGGTCCATACCACCGCGCAACGATGATTATCGCCAGCGGCGCTCATGGGCAATACCGCTAGCGGGCCATCCGGCGTAAACCGCTCAAAAGCAACGTTGCCATGCGGTTGTTGAGTGGATACATTGGCAATGATCGCACTTTGCCGATAGTCGGTCTTGGTCGCCGATATGCCTAACAATTGTCGGGTGGTTGATTGGCCGCCGTCGGCGGCGATCAATAACTGGCTTTCCAGTACCAAGGATTGATTGTCCTTGCGAACTGTTATGCTGACGAATTCTTCGTTATGGTGTAAATCACTCAGCTGCGCCGGACTGATGACTTCGACGTTTTTCAGTGTCTGCAGCCGGCTGATAAGCGCCTGACCGATATGCCGGGCGGTCACTACATAGCCCAATGCCGGCACGCCTTCGTCACTGTGATGCAGGCGTGTGGCACCAAACGCGCCTTGCTCCGATACGTGGATGTGTTTGATGGCCGTGGCGTGTTCCGCTAAATGCGGCCAGACACCGATGCCGTTGAAAATAGTGTGCGTGCCGAAAGACAAAGCAATGGCGCGGTCGTCATAGCTGGGTTGGGATTCGGCTTGATATGGCACAGCCTCCACCATCGCAATGCGTAACGGCTGCGTGCCTAACGCGCAGGCTAAGCTGGCGCCCACCATGCCGCCGCCGACGATCACCAGGTCGTATTGTGATTTCTTAGTGTTATTGGACATTTTGTTTGCCATAGGGGCGACTTAAAATTGTGCTAACCTCTAACCTCTAACCTCTAACCTCTAACCTCTAACCTCTAACCGCGTAGGATGAATTCCACGCACCGGAT
>JASFMT010000513.1:0-3261 GCA_050117455.1 Gammaproteobacteria bacterium
GGGACATAACATGGACGGCAACCATCGATGATGGAGACCCTGATAACGACGTAACAACCGAAACCACAACCGTAAGATAAACTGCTAACGCGATTTCACCACAAACAGGGAAAGACGCAAACCCTTTCCCTGTGCTAGCAAATACAGGTGGATACGCCACCACATGTTTGTAGCACCAAATCGGTGCCATCGTCATTACGTTTATTCTGGTAACATACTTCAGGGAAAGCTAAAGGTAAACACGCCCGTTTCATCAATGATATTTGGAGCGTTATTCGGATCGTCGCCGTCAAACGTCGCCAGCATCATCACACCATTGGCATTCGTCACTGTGAAACCGGCCAAGTCCTGGTACCAGGGAACAAAAACCGCGACACCGAGGGTACAACCTGCAAGATAACTAGCCGTACTGCTTGTTATCCCATACTTTGTGCCGGGAACCCAGGAGGTTCCATTCCATTGAAAATAAGCATCCAGTATACCGACACGCGTGCTCGGCCCCACTGCATCCAAAACCAGCATCTCTGCTCCGTGTATGCTGGAACCCGTATTAGAATCTCCATCTCGGTCAATATAAAACGCCATATACGAATCAGCGGGTGCATCCTGGGTGGCATACGCGCTATAGGAGATGGCAAGGGTGTTGGCCAGGATACCGCCCGAATCGGCCTGTATACTGGAAAGCATAATACGGTTGATATCATAAACATTGCCCTGATCACCGTCTTCGTGAATTAATGTGGTATTCGAAACAGAAATATTATACTGAGAAAAAATCACTTCAGTCGTAAGCTCTGTATTGACATAATTCGCAGTTAGCGGTGTATCACAATCATTACTGCCACTTCCTCCACAGGCCGAAACCATTATAGTAACAAGACCCGGTAATATCAGCCGTTGTTTGAATTTCATATTGTTTTCCTTCAATCAAGCCGCTTAAATTATGTTCTGATTACCTCAGCGTGTAAAAGCCTGTATAAGACAGCAATATCCGCTTAATATAGATACTAAGCAGTATAACAAAAACGGTAGAACTTGGGATGAAAATATTTCAGAGATAAATTAAGACGTATTTGCACACTTCCGATTTGTCAATCATCAGTGTGCGTCAGATATTAATTTTGAACAATACGTTGTGGTTCTAGTGGTCGCTTTTTTTGTGAGTTTGAATAATGCATAATTCTTAACTAAACCCCCAGCATGCAGTTTTGCCCACCTTAACACAATTATCTTCTTGTTTTTATTGTTTGCTTTAACAGAAATCCCTCGATTGAGTCGTTAAAGTACCCAACCATGGACTCAGATCTTCCAGCCGTGAGGCAATAATATGCAACACACCCTCCTCCTGCTGAACGGTGCCATGCACTACCAACAATGTTGCCTGCAACAATTCCTTGGCTTGCTTTTCCGCCAGTTTGGGCCAGATGACGATGTTGGCCTGTCCGGTTTCATCTTCAAGAGTCACGAAGATAACATTGCCGGCTGAGCCAGGCCTTTGGCGGCAGATGACCAAACCAGCCACGGTGGCTCGGGAATCATTGGGCAGCGCCCATAGTTCTTCGGCCTTGTAAATGCGGCGTTGGGTTAAGCGGCTTCGTAACAATGCAAGCGGATGCCGGCCAAGGGTTAAGCCCAGGGTGGCGTAGTCGGCAACGATGTTTTGCCCTTCACGTGGCCTGGGCAACATAACTTCGCCTTCGGTGAAGTGCGGCGTTTCGAACAATGGCATATTGTTTTCAATGCCGGTTACATTCCAGTAGGCACGGTGACGGTCGCCGCTGATGGATTTGAGGGCGTTGGCTGCCGCCAGGCATTCAAGATCTTTTTTATTAAGTGCCGCGCGGGTGGCGAGGTCCTGCACGCTGGTAAAAGGTTGTTGTTGGCGGGCGCTGATAATATTTTCGATGCCCGTGGTGGACAGGCCTTTGATCATGCGCAGACCCAGGCGTAGGGAGGGTTGGTTTTTTGAAATCCCCCCTAACCCCCCTTTAAAAAGGGGGGGATGGCCAGGTGGCCTTTGAAAAGGGGGGGAACCGGTTTGTGGCCTTTGAAAAGGGGGGGAACCGGTTTGTGGTCTTTGAAAAAAGGGGGAACCAGTTAGTGGCCTTTGAAAAAGAGGGAATAGCGAAGACGAAGGGCATTCTTCATTCGATGTGATGTCAACGCTACGTTCCAAAGATGAATGCGGTTTTTCACTTAATTTGACATCATCACCCTGGATTCCGCGGGCCTCATCCGGGTTACGCGTTGAGCGACCGGATGTATTTGGAAGGATTTTTCCCGGAGTGCGTTGCATTTCATCCGGGTTACGGGTGGTGTTTGAAAGGGTGTTTTCCGGATTACGTTGCACTACATCCGGGCTACGGGTGGTGTCTGAAAGGGTGTTTCCTGGATTGCGTTGCACTTCATCCGGGCTACGGGTCGAGGGAGAAGTTGTTGGGTCTTTATATTCGAGGGTGCAGTCGTGGTTGCTGATGTTGACGTCAACAGGCAACACGGTTACGCCGTGTTTTTTTGCGTCGATGACAAGTTGTGCCGGTGCGTAGAATCCCATGGGCTGGCTGTTGAGCAAGGCACAGGTGAATGCGGCAGGGTGGTAACGTTTGAGCCATGATGAGGCGTATGCCAGCAAGGCAAAGCTGGCGGAATGGGATTCGGGAAAGCCGTATTCGCCGAAGCCTTTTATCTGGTTAAAGATTTGTTGCGCGAATTGTTCGGTGTAGCCGCGCTCTTTCATGCCTTGCAGCAGTTTGCCTTCGAATTGATCCAGTCCACCCTTGCGTTTCCAGGCGGCCATGCTGCGGCGCAGTTTGTCGGCCTCGCCGGCGCTAAAGCCGGCGGCGGTCATGGCCAGTTGCATAACCTGTTCCTGAAAGATGGGTACGCCTAATGTGCGGCTTAAGACGTTTCTAACCGCATCGCTGGGATAGGTCACTTGCTCTTCGCCGTTGCGGCGGCGTAGGTAGGGGTGAACCATGTCGCCCTGGATGGGACCGGGCCGGATGATGGCGATTTCAATGACCAGGTCATAATAGTTGCGCGGTTTCAACCGCGGCAGCATGGACATTTGCGCCCGCGATTCAATCTGGAATACCCCGATGGTATCGGCCTGTTGGATCATGCGGTACACGGCGAGGTCTTCAGGGGGGATGTCGCCAAGGCTGATGGTCCGTTTTGAGTAATAACTTATATAGGTAAGCGCTTTGCGGATGGCGCTTAGCATACCCAGCGCCAGCACATCGATTTTTAGCAGGCCCAGGG
>JASFMT010000514.1:0-3257 GCA_050117455.1 Gammaproteobacteria bacterium
TGGAAAAATCCCGGTTGGGCCGCAAGGTGCGCTGGTCCATCGATGTGGACCCGGTGGATGTGTATTAATTCAGCCATCCCTAAGCTACTGAATCCCATACCAATCCCTGCAATAAATTCAAGCAAATACAATTAATAATGCGTATAATGTGCAGGCTTTAACCATAGCCATACGACATTAGCCAACACTTGTTAAGATGCAATAATGAAACACAAACTCCAATACCTAATCACCGAAGCGCTGGAACAGTTAAAGCGCGACGATATACTGCCGGCTGATTTTCAGGCGGACGTACAAATTGAACGAACCCGCGACCCCAGTCATGGTGACTATGCTTCCAACATCGCCATGATGCTGGCCAAGGTTGCCAAACGTAATCCTCGGGAACTGGCGGAAAAAATAACCGCCGCGCTGCCAGACGATGAAAGCATCGAGAAAACGGAAATCGCCGGTCCCGGTTTTATTAACTTTTTCCTCACCGCGGATGCCGCCTACGCGGTTATCAAAACCATTCACCGTGAAACCACCGAGTACGGTATGTCAGAGCTGGGTAAAAACCAGCGCGTGCTTATCGAGTTTGTATCCGCCAATCCCACCGGACCGTTGCATGTGGGCCACGGCCGGGGTGCTGCCTATGGCGCGGCGCTGGCGAACTTGTTGTCCGCGGCCGGCTATGCCGTGCACCGGGAATACTATGTCAACGATGCCGGCCGGCAAATGAATATCCTGGCGGTGAGCGTGTGGCTGCGTTATCTGGAACTGTGCGGTGAAGCCGTTGATTTTCCTTCCAATGGTTACCGCGGTGACTACGTGTTTGATATTGCTGCCGATGTGCACCGCGATCACAGTGAAAAATTTCGTTGTGCACCGATGATGATATTTGATGGTCTGCCACCGGACGCAACGCCGGATGGCTTAGGGGACAAGGAAGCTCATATCGACGGCATCATTGACCGTGCCCGGGAGATTCTGGGGAACAGCGGTTTCCGGGTGATGCTGGACAGTGCGCTGGAAGCCATCCTTGGTGATATAAAAAGGGATTTAAAAGAATTCGGCGTGGAGTACGACGAGTGGTTCTCCGAACGCTCGCTGACAGAAACCGGTGCGGTGAGTGACGCTGTTACTTCACTGCGTGAGGCCGGTCATGCCTACGACAAGGACGGTAACCTGTGGTTTGCCTCATCTCAGTTTGGCGATGAAAAAGACCGTGTCCTGGTGCGGGGCAATGGCGCGCCAACCTATTTTGCCTCCGATATCGCTTACCACCTTAACAAGATCCGCCGTGGCTATGACCAGATTATCGATATCTGGGGGGCCGATCACCACGGCTACGTGGCGCGGGTAAAAGCCTCATTGCAGGCGTTAAACCTGAACCCCGATATGCTGGAAATACTATTAGTACAATTCGCTATTTTGTACCGGGGCAGCGAACGCATCCAGATGTCCACGCGGTCAGGGCAGTTTGTTACCCTGCGCCAGTTGCGGGAAGAGGTTGGTACTGACGCGGCGCGGTTCTTTTACGCCCTGCGCAAATGTGAACAACACATGGATTTTGACCTGGAACTGGCGAAATCGGAAAGTAACGATAATCCCGTTTACTATATTCAATATGCCCATGCGCGGATCTGCAGCGTGTTGCGTCAGCTCAAGGAAAAATCCCTGAGCTACGATCAGGATGAAGGCCTGGCGAATCTGTCCTTGCTGACAGAGCAGCATGAAACACAAATGATTAGTTCACTATCAAAATACCCGGAAATCATCGAAGCGGGTGCCCGCAGCCATGAACCACATCAGATTGCGCACTATTTACGGGATCTGGCCAATGATTTTCACACCTACTATAATGCGCACCAATTTATTGTAGAAAACGCTGCGTTGCGTAACGCGCGCCTGGCGTTAATTCTTGCCGCCAGGCAAGTAATAGTAAACGGATTGTCTATACTGGGGGTATCGGCACCGGAAACCATGTGAAAGCATTAACGCGGCAAAAGGATTGGCAGTACATGGCTCGTGACTATAAACATGCGGAAGTATTCAGCCCCGGCACCCGGCCGTTGCCCATATGGTTATGGCTGTTTGCCGCACTGGCCATTGCCGGTTTTTCCGGATTGATCTATCTGCTGGATCAGTACCAGAAAGCGAAGGATGTCGACCCCAGTGTCGCGGCTCAGGTGGAAGCCATCATCGATGGTCAGGAGGCGGAAGACCAATCTGTTAACAATCCTTCGGCTAACAAACCCACTACGGAAGCATCCAAATCACGCTTCGACTTCTATAAGCTATTACCCCAGTTGCAGGTGGATGTACCGAAACCTGATATTGCGCCATCGCGCTCACCCGCCCAGTCAACAGACGAAACCACCACGCCAACCGCACCGGCATTCAGTTATATCCTGCAAGCCGGTTCCTTCAAGGACTTTCATGAAGCCGACCGCCTCAAAGCCAGCCTGGCACTGCTGGGCCTGCAGGCGCACATCGAAAAGGTCACCCTCGACCAGTCACAGGTCTGGCATCGCGTCCGCATCGGACCCATTGACAGCAAGCGGGAAATGAATCGGATTCGCAATCAATTGCGTTCGGAGAACATTGAGCCGGTTACTTTGAAGGTGAAAGGTTAGTAGTGAATCTCTCTATATATTGTTAGTCCTTCTTATTTGCCGTGTACCCGGTGATTAGTTGCCGGAGTTTAAGTGCTTTGAAATTGGTTTATATGAAAGGACAAAACGCTGGGAGATAAAGTTGAGGCTTAGTAATGTTAAAAAAGGCGTCGAGGGCCTGGTTTTTCGGGCCCTCGACGGTTTCATACGTACAGAAACGGAAATGCTGTGAGCGTGTTACGGAAGCGGTGCTGTTCTAAACGTTACCTCTACTTCATTTATCAGTGCATTATTTTCCAATATTACATTGCCGCCATCATCTGCAATGGTATCGGTCAATGTCAATACATATGCAGTGTCGTTGCTCAGTGCGCTAGGTGTAATTGCTAAACTGCGTTGGATCGGATCGTATGAAGTGGATAATGTAATATAGTTTGTTGTGCCTGACACACGTAGTAATACGCTATCTGCGGTAGTATCGGGTGGATCATTTGTTATAAACGTAGCAGGGTTCATGTCATCACTAAATTCGACAGTGATAATGGTATCGGTAGCTACATTAGTATCACCATTCCCGGGGGATATGCTCGTTATCGATGGCGGTGTGGTATCCCCAATCTGTATTGTTCTTGAGTAGGTAATGGTACGGCCGCCGCAGCT
>JASFMT010000515.1:0-3252 GCA_050117455.1 Gammaproteobacteria bacterium
TGGCCGTGCCGGTTATGGACACGGTCTCACCGGAAACCGCGCTGATATCGGGACCCGCACTGACTACGGGCGGCAAGTTCGCGTTACTGTCCGGCGTAATGGTGACGTTTACATCATCAAAATCCGTTGCCCCGTCGTTGTCGGTCACCGTCAGCCGTAGCGTAATTGTGGTGTTGGCGGTAACCGTTGGCGCATTAAAACTCACGGCCGCGGTGTTGGCGTTGTTGAGGGTTACGTTAACGCTGGATCCCGCGAGCTGAGACCATTGGTAGCCGTTAACCGTACCGTCACTATCCGTGCCACTGCCTTCAATAACCACCAGGCTACCCACCACAACGGTTCGATCTGGTCCGGCATTCGCAACGGGCGCGTTATTGGATGGCAATATGTTAATGGCGATCCTGTCTGAAGCTGTCGCGCCGTTACTATCCGTTACATCCAGTTGCACGGTCACGGTTGATGCCGTATTCACTTGCGGTGCGACAAATGACGCCTGTAAAGTATCGGCGTTATTCAACGTAATGGGCGGCCCGTCAATTTGGTGCCATTGGTAGGTTAAAGAATCACCGTCCGGGTCACTGGCGGTACCACTGAGTGTCACGGAATCACCGACATTAACCGTCTGATCGACACCGGCTTGCACGATGGGTGGACTGTTCTGGACGGATGCCGTTACGGTTATGCTGACTTCATCACTACCGGTATCACCGGCATCATCGGTGACCGTTAATCGCAGGGTGATAATGGACGTCACGTTCACCGTGGGTACATCGAAGGTCACCGTGGCGGCATTGCGGCCGATGAGTTGCACCCCGGGACCGCCCACCTGCGTCCATTGATAGGCGACAACGGAACCGTCCGTATCACGGCCAACGCCGTCTATAACTACCGGATCCAGGGAACCGGACGCTACCGTTAAATCGTTACCCGCATCGGCGGTCGGCGCAATGTTAGCGGGATTCACCGTCACCACCACGTCATCGGTATCAACACCGTCGTGGTTATCCATCACGGTTAAACGAAAGGTAATAACGCCCGTGGTTTGCGGAACAAAACTGGCATTTGCACTACTGCTATTGATAATATCCACGGCGGGACCGTCAATCTGTTCCCACTGATAACCCACCACACTGTCTTCAGGATCAGGATCCGAAGCAGAACCCGGCAACGTGGCGGTATCGCCCACCCTTACACTGTAGTCAGCTCCTGCGTTGGCAACCGGCAATTGATTGGCGAAAACCTCCACCTCATCGCTACCAGTAGCGCCCTGGTCATCGGTTACCGTGAGTCGCAGAGTTACGGACGATTGTCCCTGCACATCCGTGGGCATGGAAAAACTGGCGCCAGCGGAGTTTGCACCGTTGATAGTTACCGGGGGCCCGCCCTGCTGCGTCCACTGATAACTTTCTATGGTGCCATCATCGTCGGAGCCGCTGCCCAGCAATGCGACATTATCGCCGGGGTTAACAATCTGATCGGCACCGGCATTGGCGACGGGGGGAATGTTATCCAGGGTCGGACGAACGGTGACAAGCACAAGATCGGTAGCCGTTGCTCCTGCGTTATCCGTCACGGTGAACTCCAGCACAATATCCGCTGCCGTGGTTAACGTTGGCGCGACAAAGCTTACCGTTTCGCTATCGGCGTTTTGCAGCAAGACGGTAGGACCATCAAGCTGCCGCCATTGGTATTGTGCAATGCTGCCATCGCTGTCACTGCCACTGCCCTGCACAGTAACCAGCTGACCGGCTTTCACCGTGAGATCCCCACGGGCGTTGGCAACAGGTGGTGCATTCGTCACTTGTATAAGGACATCGATTTGAGCCGAGTCACCGGCACTATCGGTGACTTGCACAATAAACCAGATATCCATGGTTGCCCCCGAAATTTGCGAAGGCGCCTGAAAGGAGAGCGTTGCGCTGGTTAAATCGTTATTGGTCAAACCCAACACCGGCCCGGTGATCTGATACCAGTGAAATGCCGGCACACCATCCTCGGCATCCGTCGCGCTGGCCGCCAATTCCACTGTCTGACCCGGGCGAACCACCACGTCGGACAATTCCTCGATGACCGGCGGCGTATTGTTGCCGGTCCCGGGTGGTGATTCCAGCCGCGGTGGAATCGTTACAGTAACGTCGTCGGAGGCGGTGTCACCGTTATCGTCGGCCACTTCCAGGCGCAAGGTTACCGTTCTCACACCGTCGGGCGAGGTGGCGGAAAACTCCGGAACCAGAAATTCAACCCGCCGCGTATCGGCATTAAGCAAATTATAAGGGGTACCGGCGCTGATCTGACGCCAGTGAAAACTGGTGGCGCGAATATTACCGCCGGCGTTGATAGTCACCCAACCGGGACCATTCACCTGAAAATCCGGTAAATCATTAATAAGGGGGAGCTGGGGACTGGTGGGTCCAGGATCCATATTGGGATCTTCCGGATCACTGGTACAAGCTGCCAGTCCAGCGACCAGCAGCATCACAACCGCCAGGCTCAGCAACTGGCGGTGCAACTTGCCTATCGAGTCTATTGTCACACCCACACCCCAACGTCCTGTTATTACAGGTGTTATTCGCTCTTTTTAGTTACAGCACTGAACCGGAAACCTCACCTGGACCAGTCCTGGGTTGATCTCAAATCGCATGAATTTTAAGCTGGTATTGGTGCGATTTGTATGAACCGATCAACGTTGTGCTGCATTTTTCAACGAAATCCGACCTGACACCAACTTGAAGTAGCCACGGTTTTCGTTTAACTGGTTGTTTTATGGATATTATTGATTATTATACTGTAGGAAATGCCGCCACAGCCTGATTAACAAGTTTATTCATCAAGCCCTGGCAACGGGAAATGCCGCCCATGCCAAAAAAGAATATCGACTTTATGACACAAAACCAAGTCAGATTTGTCTGAAATTCAATGATGTATTGCAGCGGCACCAACGGGTGCCGCTAGTTATAACGCGAAGCAGGAAAACTGCATAATTTTAACTGAATTGGTGATAACACAACGTTGATGTTGTTACAATACCGCAAACCATTTGTCAGGAATGACTCTATCGCCTTCTGATTACCATACCGCAAGATGGTCCCTGGATAGAAAACCTGTCGTTCATTCAATTTTTTTACCCGTTCATTCACAAAGACCCAAAAGGAACCTATACAGTGAAATATACATTACAAGCATCATTCATTTTTCTGGTTGCGGCTACTTTGTTTCTCGCCACCGCTTCCGTGTTTGCCGCTGACTATAAAA
>JASFMT010000516.1:0-3250 GCA_050117455.1 Gammaproteobacteria bacterium
AAGCGGCGGTCACCGTGTTTTATGAAATCTGGAACCAGCCCATGATGACGGTGAACGGGCAACACTTAATTAGTGAAGTGATCCGGTTGTGTGGCGGACAGAATGTATTCGCGGACCTTGATAAACTGGCGCCCAACGTCGGTATTGAGCCGGTGCTGGCAGCCGACCCGGATGTCATTATAGCCAGTAGTAATGATGGTAAGGCGCCGGACTGGCTTTTTGACTGGAAACGCTGGCCGGATCTTGGCGCCGTTCGTTATGGTAATTTGTTTTACGTAAACTGGAATCACATTAACCGGCACTCACCGCGTATTCTCAAAGGCGTTCGCGATGTGTGTGAGTTGCTGGAAACGGCCAGGAAAAATATGCGGCAATGACATTAATGCAATGCGGTAAAACATCAATACAATACGATAAAACATCCCCGGGTGAACGTTATGGAAAATCAACTGCGACTGGGTATTGATCTCGGTGGCACCAAAACAGAAGTCATCGTATTGTCACGCGATGGTGAAACCCTGTTTCGTGATCGTGTGGAAACGGTGCGCGACGACTACCAGGCGACCCTGGCCACCGTCAAGGCCTTGGTGGACAAGGCCGAACAAACCGTTGAGCAGCAATGTACCATCGGTATTGGTACCCCCGGTGCGATATCGCCACAGACCGGGTTGCTGAAAAATTCCAATTCCATATGGTTGAACGGAAAACCACTGCAACAGGACCTTGAGCAGATACTGCAAAGACCGGTGCGCCTGGCTAATGACGCCAATTGCTTTGCGTTATCCGAAGCCGTCGATGGTGCCGCCGCGCAGTGCAACGTCGTGTTCGGTGTTATCGTGGGAACCGGCACCGGAGCCGGCGTTGTGGTGAATAAAACTGTTCACGTTGGTCCCAATGCCATCGCGGGCGAATGGGGTCACAACCCGATGCCATGGCCGCACGCCGATGAAATGCCGGGGCCCGAATGTTATTGCGGCAAGCGCGGCTGTATTGAAACATTTTTATCCGGTCCCGGCATGGCGCTGGATTTTTATGAAATGACCGGTATCCAGCTGACCTCCGCCGAGATCGTCCAGCAGGCGTCAAAAGGTGACGAAAACGCCACCATCATTGTAAATCGCTACGAAGAACGCCTGGCAAAAAGCCTGGCCAGTGTGATTAATGTCCTTGATCCGGATGCCATCGTGCTGGGTGGCGGTATGTCCAATATCGAACGCCTCTACGAGAATGTGCCCAGGCGGTGGGATAAGTATGTGTTTTCCGATAGTGTAAATACGCTGCTATTGCCGCCGCAATTTGGTGATTCCAGTGGCGTGCGGGGCGCCGCGTGGTTGTGGTGAGCCTGTGCGGTAACGACACTGAAACTGTAGATTCCTTGAAAGCAATCTAATTTCTGCTGGCGTAAACTATTGTGGGTAGTAGTCAATTGGCTGTTTGCGGCCCCAAACTGTCCTTCACGAATATGTTAAAATCTTGTTCGATTTTCCCGGTGGCGGACATTGCTCAAAAAGAACTTAATGCCTGGCTATGCTGAAAGCGGACTCTCAACTGTCTAACTAAAGCTTTGACAATTAAGTCAAAGCTGTCACTGGCCGATCAACTCACCATAACTCCCGAAACGGCCACTTAAAGCGCCTTCGCAGTTCGAGACGTTTGGTATGGGTTCGCTATCATACGAGGGATATAGATAAATTAAGCAGAGTATAAATTAGTATTCCAGGGTTTAGTCTGCTTTGCGAAGTATTTTATAAGCACAACCTACCTTGTGTTGGCGCATGTAATTGGAGATATAAAACACTAGGCCCTTTATTCATCGGTGAATTATTTCAGAAACTCATTTGGTACTTTAAGTGGTCTTATTTTCTTTTCGATGTAATGTGGAGCGTTATCGTGACTAGACCTATGACAAGAATTAATGTTACTAGATATGCTAGTAACGTATTTTTTTCGACAGTACCTTGGGTAATATACTGTTTGATGGGTAAGAAGGAAGCGCCACCGATGACCAAAATGTACAATAGCGCTTTTCTCCAAATTGCTGATGTTGGTTTGTTGTTGCTGTTCATTAATGTAATCCTTATATTTTAAAAGATAGTATTTTCGACGAAATCGTTGACTACGCATTTAACGGTACATTAGTTCGCTTCTGTAGAATCTCTAGAAAGAGTGCTGAGTTTTTAAGCCAATGCAAATAAAGGGTACAACCTTTGCCGGTTTTGTCCTTTATTTCCAAAATCTCTGTTCGGTTCCCTTTTCTGACTTGTAACCATGTTATACTGTCATAGTTAAATTGCAGGGAAGATTTATAGAAATAAATAACTGTAAAGCTATTGCTACTCACTATAATTTTGTTGCATTGTGCAAAGAACAATAACAATTGAATCAACAATATTATTGAATATATAAAAAGCACGTCGTCGAAATAGCGTGACATTGTTTTGGTGGTTAATTCGCCATTATTCAGTAAAGCAATAATCAAGGGTGTTAATACGACAAGTAAAACCGACAAATTAAGAACAACAAAATCAACATACTTTGGTTTAAATAAAATATCGGTCGCCAAAGCTAATAGTTCCCTCTTTAGTTTCTATTGACACTGCTTACTTGCTTCAGAGTAAATATCATAAAAACCTGAAGCAGCGCTGTAACCACTTGCTGCATCGCCAATTACTTGGGCTGTGGTTCGTGGAATGCCTCCAACTACCATCGTAGCTACATCGGCTGCTATATCTAGTTTCTTACCTACTTCTTTGTCTTCGACGCCATATCCGGCGAATCCTGCTCCTCCCAATATGCTGGTACTTGTTGATGTAGTAGAGTCAAAACTCATCATAGTCTATTCGCTGTACCACTTCACCAGATACGCTATGTACAACTAAAGCAAGCTGGGTCGGACCTATAGAACTATTTGTCAAGATACCAAATTGTGTCGTGAGATAAGGTAATCTACTACTTAGAACGCCTATTTTTAAAGGTCAAATAGAGATTCTAAGCCGATGTGGGAAGTAGTCAAATGACTGCTTGCGACCGAGGCTGTGTGAAAACTCCAAAAATGAATATAATTAGGGGATAGAAGTAGATCAAGGAGAGATACGTGACACGATATATTGCAGGGGATAGTCGGCGGCAATCAACGTTATTTCCCCAAAGTCTTGACGAATACATAGCAGAAGATAATCCCGTTCGTGTCGTCGACGTGTTTGTTGATGAATTGGATTTAAGTGTGCTTGGTTTCAATAGGGCAACCCCT
>JASFMT010000517.1:0-3248 GCA_050117455.1 Gammaproteobacteria bacterium
TCGTGTTTCCTGGCTGGACACCCTTTAAGGGATTAGCCGTTGCTGAAGATACCATCGGTTATCTGAAAGCGCATGATGTAATCTTGTCGTACGACTTTGACAAGCTGGTATCTGGTCATTGGGGAAAACTTGCCACGCGCAAGGATGTGGAAGTACAAAAACAGTACATGCAGGATATTCAAGCCAATTCGGGTAAGGCATTACAGTCCGTGGATTTTTACGCCATTGCCAATAAAGTCGGCTATGCAAACACCGCCCTGTTATTCGAGACGTATTTAGATGCCGTAACAAAGGAATGTGCCAAACTCACTGAGCCGAAATGGATCGAAAAATTAGGAGGTGTTGATGTTTGGACGAAAGACCACTGTTACAAAGTGATCATGGCCACGCGCGTCGATTGAGGACACCATCATGACTCACAAAATTGGCGCAATACTTTATCTACTCTGGGGTGTTCTACATGTCAAAGCAGCGATAGCAACTTATCAACTTGGCGCCACATTAGAACCCGGTCTTGTGCAAGGCCGGGTTTACCAGGATGCATGGAATCTGATTTTCTTTGCCATTTCCGTTAGTTTAATAGCAATATTGCTTAACTGGCGAAACAGCCAACTTGGTTTTTGGCTTAACTTAAGTATTGCATCTGTAACAGACTTAGGCTTCATCATCCATATACTGGTTCCAGGGCACCTTCCTCTCATTCCTGGTATTGCAGGACCGATACTTTGGCTATTTGCTGTTACCTTCACCGCTATCGCATTTAGGAAAACTCAAGGCATGAAGTCAATTCATACCCATTAGCATATTGAGCTACAAGGAGGCAATGATGAGCAAGAAAATACAAAAGTATAAAGGCAAGAATATTGTAAAAGGGGACGGAGGGATTTAAAATTAACCAACATACATGATGGTTGTGTAAAAGGGGACGGGAAAATAAATCCCTCCGTCCCCTTTCTTACGTCCGCAAACCCAAGTTACTTGGAGCATTAAGAGCTCTGATTCCTTCAATTCTTAAATAGGAATCAAATTGAACTTAAAACAAATCATCTATTTTTCTGTAGTAGTTTTCTATATTGCGATTAACAATTATTTATATATTGTTAGCCACATTTTGAGCTTAGATTTTGTTTTTATGAACGCATTCATTTTGTTACTCATACATATAACATATGCGTACATATTTAAATCCACGATGTACGTAGGTGGCGCAATTCTAGAGCCACGTAAACATAAGTATTCACGTAGCGTTTCATTTATGATCAGTGTCGTTATTGCTGTGTTAGTGTTTTATAGAAATTCTAGTAATCTATGAAACGTCTGGTTAAGTATTGATTTTTGGCATAACAAGCAAGTAGCCCGGATGTAGGGAGACGGAATCTGGGATCGGTCGTTAACAAGCAAGGAACCTACTCGGTAACAGACCACGGTTTACGAAACTCATAACACAGAAAACGTAAGCTATCCCTTAGTATTGCAGGGCATGACCCGTAGACACTATTTCCTGCTGTTTCCTTAAAGAAGTTTTTTAAGCCCAAAAATGCGCCATTTAAGGCCAAATATCAGGTCATTTTTAAGCTGTTCTTTTGGTATATCATAAGTTTGCACGGGTCCGGCCCGAGCTTTCGTACTTTACGAATAATATAGATGGTGTATGGCAACTGGATAGCATGTAAGGAGGCCATGTAAGTGAAAATCTTAAAATATGGGATATTAATAGCATTGATGAGTGTTAACTGGATCCTGACCGGTTGTGCAACAGCTTATAGTTATAATTCGATTGAGATCAAAATAATTGATGAAGAAACGAAGCAACCACTTGAAGATGTGATTGTGGTTGCTCATTGGACCCTTGATCGAGGAACGTTAGGCGGAAATGTAGAAGTCGGTACTTTGCAAGTAATGGAGGCAGTGTCAGATAAGAATGGGAGAGTCCATTTTTCTGAATGGGGTCCTAAAACTATTTATCGCGGCCGACTAGATGGGCGAGGAGCTCAGCTCATTTTTTTTAAACCAGATTATGAGATTAAAGGCGGTGGAAACAAGGACCCGCTGTGGCAAAGCGATAATCCAAAAACGTCACAATGGGATGGCACAGTGGTGGAAATGAAAAAATTTCAGGGAAATTTATTGGATTATGCAGAGTTTATTCGATCCCTAGATAATGAATTAAATTTCGCACGGAAAGGAAAAAATTGTGAGTGGAAATCAATTCCAAAAATGCTCGTCGCTATACATAAGATGAGCATTTATTTTGATTCAAAAAATATTAGGCTTAAGGGTTGGATGGCTGGAAGAAAAATCCGGAAAGTTACAGACGTGGGCAGACAAGATAAATGCGGATCTGCCGAAGACTATTTCAAGGCATTTTTAAATGAATAGAATCTACAATATTTTAATTATTTTCTTATGTGTTTGTTTATTCGCTCAGGCCTCGATTGCCTACGAGGTAGACACCCATGAAGAATTGACTGAAAGAACTGTATAAAATTGGTTCCAGAGAGCAATATTCTCTAATATTAGAGAATATTGCTCTCTGGCCCGGGTTTTTCTATTTACTCTTACCGATATCGAGTCTGACCCTATTAGTACTCGATCCGTGCGTCACGGCTTTGTTACAGCGAGATGTCGTAAGGCTAGCGCGGAATATAACCTTCCGAGAGAATTGATCCGTTGGTAGCATCGATAACAAAACGTGCTTTAGTTCCTTTTTTGCCCGCGTTTGTTTCAATCTCAAAACGTGTAATGCCACCGAACCAGCCGCGGCGAACCACGATATCGAGCGGTTCACTGAATGCCCAGCCTTTGTCAGAGGCCCTTTTGCGCGCAATATCTATAGCCTGCTCTTGCTCAATCATTGTTTCGGCAAAGGTCCTTGGGTAATCGAAACATTGAATAGAATACCCCCCAACGTGATTGTGCCAATCGCTTTACCTTCGGTAGCAAGTTGTGAAATTGTCACGTACCCACCTTTCAAAGGAAAACGATATGCGCCGAGCGCCCTAGCAAGACCGTGCACACGGAGTTGGCCATAGCCTTCCGCTAATGCTTCTTCCAGGTAACGCAAAAGCGCCGATCGCGAATAAGCAGACATACTAAGTTGCGCCCTTATTTGTCGGAACGGTCCCACACGTGGTGAAAAATAACGGTGGACTAGCTCATGAAACAAAGTTACCCGCTGCTCAGTAAGCGACTGATTACGTGCAATTGTTATGACACCATATGCCGAGGTTTCGCCTAAGCTTCCTCCG
>JASFMT010000518.1:0-3243 GCA_050117455.1 Gammaproteobacteria bacterium
AAATTCCAATCAGCATTGTTTCAGGCTCCTTCTAATTAACAACGCATATAACTGCAGACATGACGCCCGACGGAATATGCGTTAAAGTTTAGTTACCTTGCCAGGCGGCGTTTTTTACCTACATCGCCCATTTGAATGCATTCCTCAAAAACTCTTGCGCTCCGGCTTCCACAATCGGACCGTGATTCACAATAACGCGCTTAGCATTCCAGCTCATAATTTCCTGCAGATCCTGGCGCACCTCCGTGCGTCGAAAGAATGTCCACCGATATATTCTGGCTGTAGATCCGTTTGGCGCAAGTATGGCGACTGCTGAAGCAACAGCTCGATGTAGCCATTCTAATTTTTGAGGGTCGTGGTTTTCTATTAGATCTCCCAGAATCAGAGTTTCCGACGGTTCGTGAAAAAAAACAACTTCCGACATGAACCAGCTTCCGCGAACAATCTTTTGTTTCAATACTTCACGCCATTCCGGTTCCGACGCATCCGTAAGCTCCTTATAAAAGGATACGTCTGGCAGCTTGGCTTTCAAACCTGGAGCTGCATAAATTTTCGCCTCAGGAAACGCCTTTTTCCAGTCGCTGAGAAACAAAGAGTGAAGCTTATTTGGCGAAACAATATATTTCACTCTACCAGGCAGCGACTTCAATAGATTTGCTGCTGCTATTTGCACCGGAGAATGAATCAATAGCTCACCTCTACCAACGTCGATGACAGTTGAGCGAATTTCATAAGGAAAAGTAAGAAAAGAAACAGGTCTGCCGTCCAGCACCCATATTCTGTCTGCGAGCTTATGTAGCCTCATGATTGGGTTGCTCCTCTTGCGGCGGGTTAGTTCTCGCGTGAGTAGCCGAGCGATCCCGAGGCCCTGGCCCGCCTGGAGGGCGTACGCATTTGGCGCGGTTGTTAGGCCTTTTCTCCATTTACATTATCGTCTATATGAAGCCACGGGTTAAATATACGCTTAATGCGATTCCTAAAATTCCTACAATGCCGTTGACTACCATTCCAGCATTTACGCTATATCCGGCTGGAATTTCGATTGGCCGTATCGTCTTTAATATTCGCTTGTGCTGCCAGATTGAATAAATTGCTATGAATGCGGCCAGTAGCACGAATGACATTCCTACGAAAAAAGAAATATGGCGTTGGAACACCTTGATTTCATCTCGGCCGGCAATCTGAAGAAACAGACCAAAACGCTCTACGACAAATCCAAACGCCATAAGTGAAATGCTTGTTCGATTCCAGGCGAGCAACGTACGTTCCGCTGCAAACAGGACTCTCGGATCATTTATATCTGACATGATGTTGTAGGCCTTATGTTTAGGCACAGGGACGCGCCGCGAAGCGGAACGTCCCCTGGAGACCATTGTTATGCTCCTTGTGCTTACCAATAAACAGGATCATTGAATTCATTAACACATGCAGGACGGCCATTGATTGTCGGAATTGGGCCTTCCTTTAAAGACTGTCCTAGCCAACCCTCTGGCATTGAAAGCTTCACCGGAGCCATGATGGTATTTTCGGAAAGAGGTTGAAACCCTACCTTGGAGTAGAAGGATGGATCGCCGTATGTGATGGCTACAGCCACAGCACGATTTTTCAGCTCATTCAGCCCATATTTGATTAGCGCCTGCCCGACTCCTTTCCCTTGATGCGTTGGACTAACTGCAACGGGACTAAGCATGTAAACCGAGACGGGCTCGGTAAAACTGAGGCGAGTAAAAAATACCACCCCGATAATTGATCCTTCCTCATAAACGCCAATACAAATTATTTCTTGATTGTCGGCTCTTGAAGATAGTCGTGACGCAAGGCTGCTAATTACCTCACCTTCTTTTTTTCCCTCAGATGACGAAAATGCAGACGCGAAAAGGCTTGCAACTTCTTCTTTGCTATTTTTATCGAGAATTCTGTAATCCATGCCTCACCCTGCAAACCGGTCTCCGTCAGCGATTTGGAACATAATGAGGCTGTAGAATAACTCGGTTATTTAATTGCCCGAAATTGTAAGTCATTGAATTATCATATATCTATTTTTCTGGTTTACTTAAATACGGAGTTTTTCTACAGTCTCAACGCCTAGCGTAACTTGCCAACTGAAGGGGCGTTTAAATGGGATAAAATGGAGTGTAGCGAAGTGACCCAATTTAAACGACGCTTTAGTTGTTCAATGTTGAAGCTATTGTTATAACTCTTTGTCTAGTTGTGAGGCTCCATTAGATAGAAACTACTAATGGAGAAAACAACCTCTGTAGAACTTGAGATATCATATGTTGGCTTTAATTTTTCGATTAACTTATTAATTCCTTGCTCAATACTCTTTTCCAAGCCTTCAAGGTCGGTAATTTTGAGAGTATTAGAAGACAGAATAGCTCTTAAAGCCACACCTTTACCTTCAATATTCAATCGCTTTATAAGCTCTGTGTATTCATCGGAACTAAATATCTTCTTATCCTTTGGTTTTCCCATAAATTCTAGTGATACCACCAGGTTATAAATACCCTTTCCCTCTACCTCGACAGACGCCACTACTGCACTACTTCTATCAAATGAACCGGAATAGAAACTTGCCGATGCACTGGACACAAATGCTAATAATGCAAAAGCTACTAATAAACTAAATTTCATCTCTTGCTCCTTAATTTTTCTTCATGAGTTATAACGATTAGCATATGCGGCCGGCGCCGCGCAGCGGTGACGGTCCGAGCGAGCGACGTAATGCGCTTGTTATGCATAAGATATTTATTTATTAGATAATTTTTTAAACCCTAAATAAACACTGTAAAATATTAAAACGACAAAAGATATAACAGCAATAATAGCGCCGACCACCATAAGTATAATGGAAAGCTTGGGAAAAGGACCATGTCCTGCACCACTTGATACCAGACCAAAGAACCCTAAAAAACCTCCAATAAAGAAAACAATAACCAACTTATAAAATTTATTATTTTTAAGTGATTTAAACCTATCTTTAATAATAAATATAATACCAATTGCTGCTGCAGGTGGTATTAATAGAAGAGAAACTTTCAGTATTTGTTCCATTTATTACCCTGCGAGTTCACAAATTAAGTGGCGGAGCATCGCGGAGTCCGACTTAAGTTGATGGTTATGTTTATACGAACTCCCTACTTGTTGGGCGTGTCAAATGTCTGCCCCATCGGAAAAACTCAAATCCCAGGAGAGCTAAGACCGAACTAAAAGGGGACGCCCATTAGCCAGTAGTTGTCAACA
>JASFMT010000519.1:0-3240 GCA_050117455.1 Gammaproteobacteria bacterium
TGGGAGGGCACGCCGGCGGGGACGTCGCCGCGGAAACGGTCGTCGACTGTGCGTTTCGCTACTTCAACAATGTGAACAAACCCATTCGCAATCCCGGTGCATTTCTTAGTGAAGTCATTTTGCGCACCCACCGGGAAATCATCACCCTGGCCGCATCCTGCGACCCGCCATTGAAAGCCAAATCCACCTGCGTTCTTTGCATCGTCCAGGATGGTTTCGCTCATTGGGCACATGTCGGTGACAGCCGGTTGTACGTGGTACGCAATAACAAGGTCTTCAAGCGTACCCGTGACCATTCCAAGGTGGAGGAGTTGTATCAAAGAGGCGTCATTTCACAACAGGAAAAACAGTCACACCCGGAAAAAAACCTGCTGACCCGCTGCATCGGTTCGGAAAGCCACCGACCGCAAGCGCAGCTTGCTCCGGCGTTTCCGTTGCAACAGGGCGATGTCATTTTATTATGCTCTGATGGTTTATGGTCACCGTTGTCCGATCGGGATATTGTTAAGGGCGTCAACCGCCAAAGTCTCAATGACGCCATTGAAGACCTTTCCAGCGACGCCGAAGAAGCCAGTTATCCCAACTCCGACAATATCAGCGTTATCGGCTTTCGCTGGCAGGGGGCCTTTGATCCCATCGAAAAACCAAAAGCACCAGCCCAACAACAGGCCACCGCTAACGAAGACATCGACACGGTTAATCAGGAACTGGAAGACATGATTAACCAACTGAACAAAGCCGCCAACAAATAGCACCGGTAATTGAAGTACTTCAGCGACCCACCATCTATTATATCCAGCCGCGCTCAGCAAACGATACCGACGAGCCGTCACCCACCACCACGTGATCCAGCACTCGTACTTCCACCAGCGCCAGTGCTTTTTGTAATTGTTTGGTGAGTTCAATATCCGCGGTGCTGGGCTCGGCCACACCGGAGGGATGGTTATGGGACAGAATTACCGCACTGGCATTGTGTTTCAACGCCCGTTGCACGATTTCCCGCGGATGCACACTGGCCATGTTAATGGTGCCGTAAAACATTTCATCAAAACTGATCACCCGGTGGCGGTTATCCAGGTAAAGACAGGCAAACACTTCCTGGCGATGATCGCGCATCTGCGCCATCAGGTATTGGCGGGTGTCATCGGGATTTTGCAGCGCATCGCCGCGCTGGATTTTTTCCGCCAGGTAGCGGCGGCTCATTTCCACCGTTGCCTGCAGTTGTATATACTTGGCTTCACCCAGGCCGGGACTGTCACAAAAGGTTTGCCGGTCCGCTTCGAGCAAACCCCGTAAACTGCCAAAACGGATTAACAGTTCCCGCGCCAGGTCGACGGCGGATTTACCTTTCACTCCCGTGCGCAGAAAAATCGCCAGTAACTCCGCGTCGGATAACGCGCCGGCGCCACGTAATAACATTTTTTCCCGGGGCCGCTCGTGCACCGGCCAGTCTGCAATGGCCATCGATCTCTCCCTCATTGTCCGGCCGGTCAGCACCGGCGCTGATTATTGTTATTGTCATCCTGGGGCCGCACACCCATACTGGCCTGATACATATTGGCCTAATATTTTTGCCGCGCATTGTCTAAAATAGAACATTCGACCGCGCCATAATCGGGTCACCGCAGCAACGGGATAGCCATTTTAGTGATGAAGCAACTGAGCAACAAACAACTATTACTCGGAATAACTGGTAGTATTGCCGCTTATAAGGCCTGTGAGCTGGTGCGGCTGCTGCGCGATACCGGCGCCAGCGTACGGGTGGTGATGACTCGCGCGGCGACGGAGTTTGTCAGCCCCCTCACGTTCCAGGCCTTAAGCGGTAATCCGGTGCACCGCGACCTGCTGGACGAAAAAGCGGAAGCCGCCATGGGTCATATTGAACTGGCCCGTTGGGCCGACGCCGTCATCGTGGCCCCTGCCAGCGCCGATTGTATTGCCCGCCTGGCGCAGGGCCGCGCCGATGATTTGTTGTCTGCCATTTGTTTGGCCACCGCCAGCCCGCTGGCCGTGGCACCCGCCATGAACCAGCAAATGTGGCAGGATCCCGCCACCCGGGAAAATATTCAGTTGTTACAGCAACGGGGCATTGCCGTATTCGGTCCCGCGGAAGGGGACCAGGCCTGCGGCGAAACCGGTCCCGGCCGCATGCGGGAACCCGTCCAGCTGCGCGACAACATCGCCGAATTGTTTGAAACCGGTGCATTGGACGGCCTGAAAGTGGTTATCTCCGCCGGCCCCACCCGGGAGCCCATTGACCCGGTTCGCTATATCAGCAACCGCAGTTCGGGGCGCATGGGATTTGCAGTGGCCGAAGCCGCCGCGGAAGCGGGTGCTAACTGCGTGTTGGTCAGTGGTCCGGTGTCGTTAACCACACCGCGGAAAGTGAAGCGCGTGGACGTGGAAACCGCCCAACAAATGCATGACGCCGTCATGGACGAAATCAATGATGCGGATATTTTTATTGCCGCCGCGGCGGTATCCGATTACCACGTTAACGAGGCACACCAGCATAAACTGAAAAAAGACGCGGCGACGCTGGAACTGCAACTGGAACGTACCATCGACATTCTGCAGGCGGTGGCAACGCAACACCCCGATGTCTTTACGGTGGGATTTGCCGCCGAAACCCGTGATGTTGGCCCATACGCCATCGAAAAACTGAACCGCAAATCGTTAAACATGATCGTGGCCAACGATGTCAGCCGCAACGATATTGGCTTTGACAGTGACAGTAACGAAGTCACTGCCTATTGGCAGGGCGGCGAACAGGCGTTACCAAAAGCCGCAAAGACCAAACTGGCACGCCAGCTGATCCCGTTAATTGCCAAACAATACGTAAGCCGTTAGCGCTAAGCGCTCCAATCTATCGCTGCCAGTCCGCTGGCCAGATCCGGGTACTGCAACGTCACGCCCAGTTCCCGCACTAACTTGTCATTGCCCATGCGCCTCGATTCACGAAGATACGACAACATGCCCGCGCTTAACACCTTTTGCGCCTGTTCCCGATCCACTTCCGGAGGCAACTGTAATCCTGCGGCGTGTGCAATCGCCTTAAAATAATGGGACATGGTACTGGGCTGGCCGTCACACACATTATAAATCGCGCCGGAGGGCGCTTTTTCCGCGGCGGCCACACAAACCATGGCCAGGTCATCCTGATGGATGCGGTTACTAAAGGGTGCCAGGTCTTCCCGCAAAATGGGCAATCCCTGTTGCAGGCGTTCCAATGGCAGGCGG
>JASFMT010000520.1:0-3234 GCA_050117455.1 Gammaproteobacteria bacterium
TGATAGCCCCATAACCAGGGGTTGTCGTGGCGCGCGATTTCGACCATTTTATCGATGATTTGCTGGCGGCGCGGTCCGTTATCCATGTTTTTCATTTTTTCAAATAACTTGTCGAATTCCGGGTTACTGTAGTTTGCGGCATTCTCACCATTCTTTTTCATTTTGGCGTTGGGGCCATACAGCAAAAATAGAAAATTTTCCGGGTCAGGATAATCAGCGTTCCAGCCCCACTGAAAAATTTGCGCGGTACCTTTGAGCATCTTATCCTGAAAGCGGTTGTAATCGGTGTTGCGGATCACCAGTTGAATATTGAGCTTGTTGAATTGCTTGCGCAGCCAGTCCAGTTGCGCTTTGGCGTCGGGACCGGTGGCTGGTGTATCGAAATACAATATCAGTGGCTTGCCTGTTTGCGCATTGCGCCCGTTCGGGTAACCGGCCTCCGCTAACAATTGCCGGGCTTCTTCAATGGGCCGGCGTTGCGGTTCGCCGTCTTGCCATTGGTAGACATAGGGATTAATGCCGGCCTGACCATCCTTGTAACCAAAGATACCCGGCGGAACCGGTCCTTGCGCAGGAATTCCACGGCCGTTGACAAAAATCGAAATAAATTCTTCGTAATCGACGGCGATAGCAATGGCCTGGCGCAGTTTGCGGGCACGTTCTGAATCGCCGCCAACAATCGGGTCCTGCATATTAAACCCCATATAATAAGTAGACGTACCAACAGCGGTAATCAACTTGATACCCTTTTTCTCCATATCCTCACTGAGTCCCGCTTCGCCCTGGCTATTAAAGCTGATGGCCTGGTCAAAACTGTCGGAAGTAATACCGGAGGCATCGTAGTAACCCTGCAAAAACTTGTTCCAGGATGGGATATCTTCCTTTTCCAGGCTGTATACCACTTTGTTAACGAACGGTAGTTCCTCGCCGGCATCATCCAGCATTCCGGCTTCCCGGTCACCGGGCTCCCCTTCGTTCGGGTAAGTTTCACCATGAAAATTGGGATTGCGTTCCATCACCATTTTCAGGTTGGGATTGTTTTCGGTGAGCATGTAGGGGCCGGTGCCCACCGGATACCAGTCGAGAATAATGTTCTTTTTATCCATGCCCGATTGAGAGTAGAACTGGTCGGCTTCCGGTGGAATGGGCGCGAAAAAAGGCATTGCCAGCCAGTAAAGAAATTGCGGGTACTTACCCATAATCTTGACGGTATAGGTATAACGGTCAATCACCTCAACGCCACTGATACTGTATTTATTCAGATTAAGAAACGCATCATTGCCGTTTCGTTTTCGAAGCTTTTCATCGGCGCGCCGCAGATCATCACCAAACTGTTTTAATCCGGCGATGTATTCGGTCATGAGGCCATAGATTGGTGAGTGCAGGCGCGGATGAGCCAGGCGCTTGATCTGGTAAACGAAGTCATTGGCCACCAGCTCGCGGGTGCCGGTCTCAGTAAAATCCGACAGCTTGAATTTGGTTTCCAGGTCTTGTGGAGTGAGATCCAGATAAAGGGGTGTCCCGTCCTGGTCTTTGGCAAACGCGGGATGGGGTTGATACTTGATACCCCGCTTGATTTTGATACGGTAAATAGTAAAGGCAATGTCACTAATCGGTGCGTTGTCCGGTAATTGCATTCCCGCGCTATCATAATAGGTCGCGGTCGGTATCTCGGACGCGGCCAGTGGAATGAGTTCATAAGGACGCTTCAGATAATGATACTGCAACGGCGGTTCATAAATTTGACCGGTGAATACAATTTCGTTGGAACTGTAGGATTGCGCCGGATCCAGGTGCTTGGGCCGCGCGGCAAAAGATGAATAAATTATATTGGCGGTGCGTTGCTCGTCCGGATAAGGATTATTCCACGCCCCTTCCTTGCACGCGGTGACTACTAACGCACAGAGAACAACGCAGAATGTCCGGAATCCAAACCGAGTAGCTTTAACTGAAAGTACCGTCACTAAATACTGTTGTCCGATTTTGTTGTACCCATTCCGGGCGGCGGTCATCCCTTTAAAAACAAATGACTGGCTGAGTTAAATAAGGTTATTCGACAGGTTTTCTTTGCAACTCTTTTGCCAGTTATTTTTGCCGCTAGTGGCCGCCGGATTTAGGGTTTCATGGATGCATGGCGTATAATACGCACTCGCTTGTTATTATCACTTGTAGCGTAAGTTATTAAATTATAGTTAAAAAATAAAGGAAAATGATATGGGTTTTTTAGACGGCAAACGCGCGCTGATCGTCGGATTGGCTAGTAATCGATCAATTGCATGGGGAATTGCCCAGGCCATGCATCGTGAAGGCGCGGAATTAGCGTTTACCTACCAGAATGACAAACTGAAACCGCGTGTTGAAAAAATGGCCAACGAATGTGGCTCCCAGCTCACCTTTCCCTGCGACGTTTCCAGTGATGATGAAATAACCAATGTGTTTTCCGCCCTGCGCGACAGCTGGGACGGGCTGGATATCATCGTGCACTCGGTGGGATTTGCACCGCGCGAAGAGCTGGATGGCGAGTTTGTCGACGCCACAACCCGCGAGGGTTTTCGGGTGGCACACGAAATCAGTTCCTATAGTTTCACCGCGCTGGCTAAAGCTGGCCGTCCCATGATGAAAGACCGCAACGGCGCATTATTAACCCTGAGTTACCTGGGGGCCGAGCGGGTGTTACCCAATTACAACGTGATGGGTTTGGCCAAGGCCAGCCTGGAAGCCAATGTGCGTTACATGGCGGCGAGTCTTGGGCCGGAAGGTACACGCGTAAATGGCATTTCGGCCGGACCGATTCGCACCCTGGCGGCATCGGGCATTAAAGGTTTCCGTGCCATGCTGGATTACAATGAACAGAACACGCCGTTGCGCCGCAACGTAACGATAGAAGATGTGGGGAATGCGGCGGCATTTTTATGTTCCGATCTGGCGGCGGGTATTACCGGTGAAATTACCTATGTGGATGCCGGATATAATATTACCGGGATGGGACGGTTGGATACGGGTGAATAGCGAAGACAATTGTTTTAGATACAAAAGACGCCGTGTTCCGGTGCAAAATGGTTGTTACCCATCTATGTTTTGGCTGGCCAGTTTTCTTTGGTGTGCGGTGCACACCCTACAGCCTGAGCGCTTTTCTTCGGTGTGCAATTCACAACCTACAAAGTTGCAGGATGGGTTTATACCCTTTGGGTGCATTGCCCATCTTTATTTTGGTTAGCCATTTTTTTATCGGTG
>JASFMT010000521.1:0-3231 GCA_050117455.1 Gammaproteobacteria bacterium
AACAAACGGCGCATTGATAACCTGTTAACCCCCGCCAATCCGTTGCAGATCGAGGTGATGCGCTGTCGCCACAAGGCACCTTGGTCAACAGTATGCCTGCAGGCCCGTTAGTTTAGAGAGACAACGCCGTTTTCGATAGCGGGGTGTACCCGAATGACTGGATCCCCTGCCCCATTCACTCAACCTGCCAGCGAAGGAAACCGATAACTCTTCCTGGAGCTATCATGAACAAGGCGGTGACCCGGGTTGGCGTTTACTGTCGCAGGGAGAGGTTTAACACAATGCACCACAGTTTTAGCCAATTTGTAATGACAGCGCTGTTAACTGGCGCATTGGCATCGTTGATGGGATGCCAAACCATTCCCTCTGTACGGTCAGCGTCTATTGAAAGCAGAACACCGTCGGGGTCGTTAAGTGTAACTTTCACCAATCAGGATCATGAATTCATAACCGGTTACTACGAACCGGACCGGCATCCGCACCGCAAAGGCCTTCCGCCCGGTCTGGCGAAGAAAGGTAAAATACCACCCGGTCACGCCAGGCGATTCCATCGGCGGGAATCATTGCCGCCGGGAATCGCCATGCAACGTTTGCCGGACGATCTCGAACGTCGGTTGTCACGGATACCGGATGGTTACTCGCGTCAAAAAATCGGTTTCAACATTGTATTGATTGATAACAATACCCGGCTGGTAGTTGATGTGATACATCTCAACCGCTAATTTACGGTGCATGGGGTTGCATCGCCAATCGCTGTTCTATGGCAGCGAGTGTTTCCTGATAATTTGACAAGTGCTTGCCACCTAGATTGACGGCGGTCATCGCATGCCGGTGTGCAGATTGCAGGTCGCCCTGCTCCAATAGCACCTGCGCCAGATTATTATGTGCCGGCGCGTAATCGTCGGCAACTTCCAGCGCCTGTTGGTAAGATTGCCGTGCCTGTAATAATTCACCGCTATGATAATAAACGTTACCCAGCCCCATAATTGCCGGTAACGAGGCTGGCCAGCGTGTGACCGCTGCTTGATAACTTTTACGGGCAATGTTCAATTGGCCTTTTTGCTCGAAGTACGATACCGCTTTAACGTAGGACAAAGGATTAGCAGTGGCTGGAATATCCCCGGGCTTTGTCACAACCATTGCCCATCGATCCGCACGGCGCCAGGTCCGCGCAAAGGTTTCCACACTAACCACATGGCGCTGTGTCGTGCCGGAGCGTAGTATGACCTGGTTGTTTTGCGGATCTACGCCAATCACAACCGCATAGTGCCATTGCGGCAGCCAACTCAAGCCCAGATTCTGAAAAGCCAACACCGGGTTACCGGCATTCAGTTCATGAATCAGTGGTCGCATACCCGGATCGATCACATAAGGAATACGGCCATAATGGCGTGTTGCCGCCACCATCTCCGCCTGGAAACTACCGTGGCGCTCAGGCACATAGACCAGCGGCACAAGATCGTCGGGAGTGATCGGTACTGCGGACCAGTTCAATAGCGTTGCCAGCGCAGCAGGACCGCACTGGTATTGCTTCTGCGGGAAAAAAGGTACCTGGCTAAGTTCAGTACGCGGGAATTTCTGCCATTCACCTGACTGGCGCAACTGGTCCAGTTCCGGTGTAGTGGAACAACCGCTCAATAATAAAAGGCTGCCGATCCAGAGAGCGGCAGCCTGTTTAGATACGAACATCAACGATCAGGAAGTTTACTGGATGGTTTTCTTCACAAAAGGGAAAATATCCGTGTATCCCATCAGGTCAGTAATTAACAGGATAATAAAAATAAGTGCCAGGGTTCCCACCACACTGCCGCCGGCGGGCTGTTCACCCATATTGGCTGCGAAATCCTGAATTTCTTCGTCCGTCATATTCGCAATACGTAGCTTGGCATCAGCCGGGTCGATACCCATCGTGGTCAACTGTTGCTGTACATCGTCGCGCGAAAGGAGGTCCTGCATACCTTGTTTATTCAACTGTACCTGCTGTTGATTGACGATATCCGTAGTCCCCACGATTCCAGCCATTGCAGCATGCTGAAAACTCACGAGCAAAAAGCAAACTGTCAGAAGCTGGCTGATTACTCTCATTAACGGTGTTCTTTTCATCATAGCGCTTAACTCCCTACGTATTTAATCCAATATTGCTGCAAAATATACTGCCACAATCATCTAAATTTTCAATATGGCGGTTCCTGTTGAAATGAGATTTTGTGACTTTCCAATTAATGATACTTTTTTTTCTTTTGTTGTTCCTGTTGTATATCCGCTTCAAGGACTTTCAGCTGGTCCGCCAGTTGACGAATCGCCGGTGCAATTTCCTCGTCGATTTTTTTACGATTGTTCTTAATGTCCTTGTTAATACGCATCATCACCACAAAGACGCCCACTACGGGTATTGCCCAGATTAAAATGGTAAATTGCTTTTTTTTCTGATCATCGTGAATCTGCGATAGCTGGACGATACGAGCACTCATAACGTTCAGATAAATCACCGCGCCTAACATTACTAAGCCAAAAATCCAGAGAAAAACAGTCAAAATGATACCTCATCGTAGCCGGGTTCGCGGCTCGACAAAGTCCTGCCCAAGCCGCGCCGCTATATTCGATTATTCGCGAATCCATTGGTTATCCATTAACTATAGAGCATAAGGGCTGGGGAATCATGCGCGAAAACGGCAACTTGTAGAGAATTGTATGAATATCACACACTCATCAACTTACCACGGTTACTCTACAGCATTTCAAGGTCTTAACGCTTTTACAAAATCATTTATTCGACAAGTACCTGGTAATTCAGGTCGAAATTGGCGCCGGAATCATTCATGGTTCCCGTCATTTCGATACGCCAATTGGTAACATTGGCATCATAACCTGCCGGCGCGCCGCCCCCGCCGGACACCGGCGTATAGCCATAGGTCGCACCATTGTCGTTGGAATAGGTAATCGTACCCATGGAGAGTCCGGATGCCGGCGAACCATTAACGAGCTGGAAGGGCTGGCCGGAACCGTAAGTGTCCAGTCCAAACATCACAAACTGGCTCAGCTGGTCGTCGATAATCACCGTAAAGGCATCATCACCACCGGTATTGGTAATATCCAGGGTATAGATAACCGTTCCGCCTGGATTGACGGTAGGAGCGGATGCATATTTCACCATGGTTAATACCGGCACCGGTTCGATCGCGACGGTTGCGGTGGCACTGTCGTTGCCGCTTACTTCGTCTGTTTGATCCG
>JASFMT010000522.1:0-3227 GCA_050117455.1 Gammaproteobacteria bacterium
GTTGGCTTATAAAGTACCGGTAATTACCGCTGACAACCCCGGCAGCCTGGAAATCATCAATGACACTATCAATGGCTTTGTTGTGCCCCGTGAGAATGCGGATGCCATCGCCGAAAAAATCCGTGAACTTCACGATCACCCGGCAATTAGAGAGAAATTTGCCGAACATGCCCATGACAAGCTGCTCAACGAAATGTCCCACGAGAAGACGGTCACTAACATGATCCGGTATTTTCAAGCCGTGCTCGATTGAGCATTTAATATCTGATCCAGCTTTTCAACGACATCATCCACGGTAATCAACTCCATCACTCCCCGCTTTTCAATACGGGTCCCCCATGGTACCTCGTCAATACCTTTTCCCAGGAAATGTTGCGCCGCCTCTTCAAAGCGGTCCACACAATACGGCAGGGAGTTATACGGGCCACTGCGCAACGACCAGGTACAGGCGTGCAGGCCAAGCACCGGCGTCCCCAACGCATTGGCAATATGCATGGGGCCCGAATCCGGCGATATCACCACATCCGCCGTAGCCAGTAAAGCCAGTAGCTCCTGCAAGGTATCCTTACCGACGAGATCGACAGCCTCATGTTTCATTTTGGCCCGTATCTGAACGGCGGTCTTTTTTTCCAGTTCACTCGGTCCGCCACACAGAACCACCTGCATGCCGTGCCGTTCAATGGCATAATCGGCCACCCTGGCATACCCATTATCATGCCAGTTTCGAATGGGACGGCTTGAGCACGGGGATATCACCAGGGTTTGACGATCGACGTCGATATTCCTGCGCACAAATTCGTAGCTTTCCTTAAGTACCGGGATATTCCATTGCGGTTCCGTTACGTCAATGCCCAGGGTCCGGGCAAAGGATAAAAACCCCAAAACCTGATGTTGACGGTTTGCTTCAGGGACACTGTGGTTAATAAACCATTGATGAAAATCCCGCGACCGCGGCTTATCCCACCCCAACCTTATGTCGGTTTTAATACCCAGGCTTGCAATATTACTGCGCGCGGATACCTGCATGTGTAACAAGACGTCGAATTGTTTCCCTTTCAACTGGGACCATAATGACCGATAGGCATTCCATCCCTGATTCTTGTTAAATCGAATAAAATGGATACCCGGTACGTGTTCGACAAGCTGCGTTTCGAATGCACCGCAAATCCAGGTTATCTCGGTTTCGGGCCACTGGTGCTGGATAGCGCGCACCACCGGAATAACATGGGTAACATCACCCAATGCCGAAAGCCGCATGATACATATACGTTGCGGCGGCTGCGATAACGGCAATTGTTCATTGCTCATTCTTCATGTGGACCCGAATGTTCGATGCCATATGCCGTGCGGGTAATTTTCTGTTGCCGGGTTTGACGGCGGATTTCCCGGTTTTTCGCGATACTTTCCGGTCGCGCGTAGCCGCGGCCATGATCGAGGTGAACACAACTACAACGATAACGGACTTGCTTTGCCTTTAGGCCCATGTTGATCAAGCGCTCACCGAATTCCCGGTCTTGCCCACCATATTGCATACGTTCATCAAATCCATTGGTCTGCAATATATAGTCCCGCCAGGTGGAGGAGCTATGTCCATTCCATGTGGCTTTCGCGGGAGTTAGCGAATCCAGTACGGCTCCCAACTTTCGATTAGATATTAATTTTGAAATCTTGTAAGTGAATGGAAGCCCATTGTCCAGCAACCATCTCGGACGAGTTGCATTGCCAGCCAAAATATCCTGCTTGTTGATTTTTTGAGAAACCTCAAGCGGTAACTTGAAGTAGCCGCCGGACAGGAAGCAATTTTTCTCCGATAACAGGACATGATTCTCCACAAACTGCGGATGAGGAATACAGTCGCCATCCGTAAAAATTAAATACTCCCCATGGCTGGCAACGATCGCTTTGTTTAATATCTCGCATTTTCTAAAACCCTGGTCTTCGTGCCAGACGTGCACGATAGGAATCTCTATCTCCCTGGACATCCGATCAACGACCTCTTTGGTATCGTCCCCTGAACCATCATCAGCGATTACGATTTCGAAATCACGAAACGTCTGTACTGAAAACCCCCAAAGGACTTTCTCCAGCCATTTGGGATGATTATAGGTTGTAAATATGACCGACACGCGCATTAGTTTAACTCGTTACGGACTGATAAATTTGTTCCAGCTTTTTGCATTGTTCCGCAATATTAAATTGTTCAACGACTCTTAAACGGCCTTTTTCACCGTATTCGAGCCGTGCTTCCCTGTTTTGAAGAAAAAATGCGATGTTATCCGCCAGAGTCGTGACGTCTTTTTCCTCTGACAACAAACCGGTTACACCATTCTCCACAGCTTCTCCGACACCGCCACTATCAAAACTGACTACCGGCGTCTGCAGCGCCTGCGCCTCCAAAAACACCATCCCCAGCCCTTCAGCATCGCCATTGGCAGCGGTAATACTGGGTGTACAAAAAATCCAGGACGTCAGCATAAGCTTTTTGACTTCTTGCGGGGACCTGCTACCAAGAAAATTAGCGTTCAGTTCCAGGTCGGCTGCTTTTTGCCGCAGGTTATTTTCCAGTGGCCCGGTGCCCACGATATTTAAAGCCAAATCCGGAAACGCAGGCTTCAGCCGGGCCATTGCATCCAGCAAGTAACAACATCCTTTTTTCTCGGCCAGTCGGCCCACAAACAAAACACTGGGCGATTCTGATTCAACCTTTACACCGGTAAATTTTTCAATATCAATACCAATATAATGTTGGACAATCTTTTCCTCGGGACAGCCGCTTTTAATCAACCGTTCTTTAATAAACTGGGATACCGCAATTATTTTACCGGCCCTTTGAAACATTCGCCGCCTTTTCTTCTCATACCCTGTTGACACTTTGTTTTGCGTAATATCGTGCCCATGAATGGTTGCAATCAAAGGGATATCCAGCCACTCACTCAACCGCAGCGCGTCAATAGCGTCTTTGGCAAAATGGGCATGAATGAGCGCTGGTTTAAGATTTTTCAAAGCGTCCAGCCAGGCTTTGTTTGGGCAAAACCCCAGGCGATATTTAAGTTTCGCCCAACCGATTGCGCGAGAATAATCACACAGAACAATCGTTTCCGAGTTTTCCAGGAGAGGCTTTCCAGAATCGTTGTGCTGGAATCCCACGTAACAAGGCGTATATGAGGCTAAAAAATGACCTTGTGCCGCAATAAATGTTTCAGAATAGGGCAAAATTCGTTTTCTGA
>JASFMT010000523.1:0-3225 GCA_050117455.1 Gammaproteobacteria bacterium
TACAAATATTCCGAAAACTGGCATCGTTGAAATTTACCCTGCTCGGCATGGGGTTGCTGGCCGGCGCTGCCGTTTTTAGTTACGGTAATCCCCAGAGCACGCCTATGTGGGTGCTTGTGGTTCCCATGGCTATCCTGGCGGTTAATTTGAGCGCGGCCATCGCTACCAATCCCCGCATCAATCAGCAACCCGGGCTATTGGTATTCCATGTGTGTCTGTTGTTGATTGTCATTCTGGCTGCCGTTGGCCGGTTAACGCATCTGGACGCGCATCTGGAGCTGGTTGTTGGTACGGAATTCAGTCCCGAGAACCTCATGGAGGTCAACGCCGGTCCATTGCATATGGGAGAGCTTGATGACGTGCAGTTTGTACAGGGGCCTTTTACCGTGCAATACGCGCCCGGAATAAAACGCGGACTGACGCACAGTCACGTTAATGTTAAGAGCGCAACCGGTGAGTGGGAGGAAAAGGTTGTCGGTGACGACCGGCCATTGGTGATCGAGGGCTATCGTTTTTACACCACATTCAACAAAGGATTTTCACCCATCCTGACCTGGTTTCCCGATAACGGTGAACCGGTGACCGGGTCCGTCAACATGCCATCATACCCGTTATTTGAATACAAGCAGGATAACCGCTGGACACCGCCCGGTGAAACAAAGGAAATAAAATTCTGGTTGCAACTGGATACCGGCATGGATGAAAACCGGCACTGGACCCTCGATGGCAGAACGTCCAGCGGCGTGTTGATTGTCACTCGCGGTGAAGAGCGCAAGGAAGTGCCGATGGGTCAATCATTGCGGCTGGATAACGGCGTGTTGCGTTTTGATGCGCTGACGACTTGGATGGGCTATCGCCTGTTTTACGATCCGACGATTCAGTGGCTGTTTTTCGTATCCATTGCAGGTGTTTTCGGGTTAGCACATTACTTGTGGAAAAAGACGAATTTGCAACCCTGGCTGGACGCGTCAGCCGATGATAACGCAATGACTGGCGGGAAACCAAACCGGGAAACTGACAGTCCAATCAACAGTATTCCACCGGCGAAAGGCCGGCCGGTTTCGGCAAATATAACGACAGGGGAAAGTTTTGAATAACCTGGTGGCGGAAGTTCCCTGGCTGTGGGCAGGGCTGGGTGCGTATTTTATCGCAACACTGATCGCGATCTATGGTGTCGCGCCTCGCTATGCCGGCATGCCCATGATCAAATCCAGAAATCACGAATATATCGTGCTGGCATTCCTGGCCCTGGGCGTGGCCTTGCTGGCTATTGCGATATCAGCGCGCTGGATGCGGATCGGTCACGGACCCTGGATCAGCTTATTCGAGTTGCTAATGAGCCAGCTGTGGAGTCTGGGGCTGATTTTCGTTTTACTGTACTGGCGGCTGCCGGGGCTGCGCCCCAGCGCGGTGATTGTACTGCCTGTCATGTGGATACTGGGCAGTTGGGTGCTAACCCTGGAGCCCGGAGCCAGCCATTTTCCGGCAACCTATTACAACGCATGGAAATGGGTGCATGTTGGTTTAGGCAAGGTATTTCTGGCGCTGCTGTTGGCCGGTGTGGGACTGGCCGGTGTATTGATACTGCGGCAAACTGAGCGCGGTAAGGCCTGGTTTCACGCCATGCCATCGGATGTTGTCATTGACCGTTTTGCCTGGCGCTTTATGATGCTGGCACTGGTGTTTGACAGCCTGATGCTGATTGCCGGTGCGGTCTGGGCGCAGGATGCCTGGGGGCGCTACTGGGCGTGGGATCCGTTGGAAACCTCGGCTTTTTTAACCTGGCTGTTTCTGGCGATCGGCTTACACCTGCGCTTGAGCTATCGGGTACCGCCGCTGGTGAGCGGATTGATGATTATCGGCATCTTTGCCATGGCTTTTGCCACTTACTTTGGTACACCCTACATCAGTCCCGCCGCTCACAAAGGTATGGTCTAAATCTAAATCGATTAATGTCATGGCAGTTGCAAACAACATAACGGAACAAGACCCGAATCGTACTACGAATGTCAGCTATGAATACCTGGTGTCGATCATCGCCGCGATTTTCGTGTTTGTGATTGCCAGCGGCTTTTTTTCCTTTGCTAAAGAGTATCCGCCCCAATTTGTTACGTTAAATACCGCAACGGCTACCGAGCAGGTGCAGGGCTATGTGCGCCCTGGTGCGGTTCAATCGACGCCGCATGCGCCATCGCAAACGCCGGGGCAGGCCGATCCCAATCAGCAGAATTTGTTACGAGAATTAACCGCGGAACAACAACAACGCCTACAGCAGCGCTTCGATCAGGCCGCATCCCTGTTGCACGCCCGTCAGTATGAGTACGCCATTACAGCGCTGGACCAGGTGATAAAAATCCAGCCCATGCTACCGGAAGCGTATGTCAATATGGGGTACGCGTATCTTGGTCTCGAACAATATGAAACCGCGGCCACCGCGTTCTCCCGAGCTATTGATCTTCGTCCCAACCAGATCAACGCTTACTACGGCCTGGCCGAATCGCTGGAAGGTATGGAAGACTATGAAGGTGCGCTAGGGGCCATGCGCAGCTATATTCATTTGTCGGCTCCCGATGATCCCTACCTTGCCAAGGCGCGTGCCGCTATTTGGGAGTGGGAAACCAAACTGGGCCGCAAGCCGCAAATTGAAGATCAGGACAAAGCCATTACCTTTGATAAAAAACGCTTTCGCTCTCCCCACTAGGCAGGTATTGCTGTTGGGTGGATGGTGGGCTCTCGATCTTGACGACACACTCCTGCAAGAGATCAAATAATCGATGAATAAAGCTATGGCATCGATCACTGGAGGCGATGGCAACGTTGATGACATGTTAACGAGCAAACGGCTTGTTGCTGTGTTGATCGGTGTCATGCTGTTGGTGCTGACAGCGTGCGAAAAGCCTCCGCCGCCATTAAACATCAAAGTCGGACAGACACTGCCGGAGGTGGCAGTTAAAGACCTTCATCGCAAACCGGCGACATTAGCGCTGGCAACGGGCAAGGTGCTGGTGGTAAATGTCTGGGCCACCTGGTGCGGCCCGTGCCGGCATGAAATGCCCAGCCTTGATCGGTTGGCGCAGTCCCTGGATCCAGAGCGTTTCGCCGTCGTCGGACTATCCGTGGACACCGATGACCACGTGGTACGGGAATTTCTTATTGAACGGGAGGTGGGTTTTGAGAACTATATGGATCCGGAGATGACCATTGCCAACAGTATTTTCGGGATTC
>JASFMT010000524.1:0-3217 GCA_050117455.1 Gammaproteobacteria bacterium
AAATACCAACTCTGATTGTTGACTAGTTCATTAACATATCAAACCAGTTCGGTTGAACCGGGCCAATTAAACAGCATACGGGTAACAGGATCGCGAGATGAAACGAATCATTGCATTTTTTAAAGACCGGCGCGTCATCAGCGTTATCGGTTTGTTGGCGCTGTCGTTTCTCATCTGGTTCGGTGGCGAGTATGTACATTTTGGTGAATCCAACTATGCGCCGCTAGGCTCCGAAGTTGCACGCCTGGTGACCATCATGGTGCTGTTGTTATTGTGGGGACTCAACAATCTGCGGTTACAGGCAACACGCAATAAACAAAATAAAGAACTCATTGAAGATATTGAAGAGTCACAACAGAACGACAGTATTCCCACCGATCAAAGCCAGGAAGAATTGACCGTATTGCGCGAGCGTTTTTCGCAGGCCATGCTGGCGTTGAGAAAACTCAAGTTCAAAGGCAAGTACGGCAGTAAGGCCGTCTACGAATTGCCCTGGTATATCATTATCGGCCCGCCGGGCTCCGGCAAAACCACGGCATTGGTCAACTCGGGGCTTGAATTCCCGTTGGCGGATAAAGTGGGCAAAGGCGCATTGAAAGGGATTGGTGGTACGCGCAATTGCGACTGGTGGTTTACCAACGATGCGGTACTGATTGATACCGCCGGGCGATATACCACACAGGACAGTCACCGGGTTGTGGACAGTGCCGCCTGGCAGGGTTTTCTGGGTTTGTTAAAAAAGAACCGGCCGCGCCGTCCCATTAACGGCGCCATTATTGCGATCAGTATCGCGGATTTGTTAATCCAGACGGAAGAACAGCGCAACCAGCATGCCCGCACCATTCGAAATCGTATTGACGAGCTTATGGAAGAACTGGGTGTGCGGTTTCCCATTTATGTGATGTTTACCAAGTGTGACCTGGTCTCCGGTTTCAGTGAATTTTTTGAAGACCTGAGCCGGCCGGAGCGCGAACAGGTATGGGGCGTCACCTTCCGCGATACGCATGATCCTGCACAGTCAGCGGACGTTGACTGGTTTTCCAGTGAATTTAACCTGTTAATCGATCGCCTCAATGACCGGTTATTGTGGCGCATGCACCAGGAACGGGATTTGAATCGCCGCGGTGCCATTGAAGTCTTTCCGCAACAAATAGAAATCCTTAAACCTGTGCTCACCAACTTTTTAAAACAGGTTTTCTCCCGCAGCCGTTATCATTTTCAGCCTTATTTGCGCGGTGCTTATTTCTCCAGTGGCACCCAGGACGGTACACCCATCGATCGCATGATGAGCGCCATCACGGCGAATCTCGGCTTGCCGCGGGAGAGCGCGCAGTTACAGGCCGATCAGGGTAAAAGCTATTTTATCAATCAGCTGTTCAACGACATAATTTTTCCGGAAGCGGAAATCGCCGGTATTAACCAGCGTTTCGAGCGGGCCATGTTGTGGATGCGCCGCGGTGGTTACGCGGCAATTGCCACGGTGTTTGTGGCCCTGGTGGTTGCCTGGTCCAGCAGCATCATCAGCAACAAGTCGTTGTTGGGTGAAGTGGAAGCCAGCGTCAAGCGCTTCAACGACGAAAAGGTTAAAGTCGCCAGTGCCCGGTCGGATATTCGAACCACGTTGCCGGCCCTTAACGCCTTACGCGATGCCAGCCAGGTTTACGACCAGGAAGAACATCCCTGGCTGGTGCGGGTGGGGATGTACGATCCCACCGTGGATGAAGCCGCCAAGAAAGCCTACGACCTGCAACTGCAGTTATTATTCCTGCCGAGGATTCAGCGGTATCTCGCCTATGAAATTCAGCAATTGATACGCCAGCCGGATAAAAAAGGCGAGCTGTATGAAGCGTTCCGCCTTTATTACATGTTTGAAGCGGTAGAGCATATGGCGCCGGAGCAAATCGGCGAATGGTTTGAATCACGGTGGGAACAATCCCTTCATGGCCAGGCATCGGTAAAGAGTCAGTTGATGGCGCATATGGATTCACTGATGTCGCAGGATCTTGGAGCCACAGAGCTCAATGATAGCCTGATCGCACGCAGCCGACGAGAGTTGTTGAAGGTGCCACCGTCACGGCGTATTTACAGCCGGGTCAGGACTACGCCAAAGTATGCCCGCAAGGTTAATTTGAATAACCTGTTTGGCGACGTATTGAGTAACGGTTTTAAAGCGACTAATCAGTCGCGGTTGATGCTGCCGGTATTGTTTACCAAGGATGGCTACGACGACGTTGATCTGACGCCAGAGTCGCCTGTCATTGCCGCCATACTCAAAGACAACTGGGTGCTGGGGGATAAAGCCCATGTGGATTTTCGTAAAGAAGATCTCAAAGGCATTTCCAAAGAAGTTAACGAGTACTATCTGAAAGAATATGCAACACGGTGGCGGCATGCACTGGATTCCATCAAGGTGGCGGAGTTCACCAGCCTGCAACAGGGCGTAGATATGCTATCGGTGTTCGCCGATCCGGTGTATTCACCTATCGTGAATATTCTAAATACCACGTCAACACATACCGGTCTTCATTTGCAGGCGATGCTGGAAGTGCCCGGCAGCGATTCCGACAATTCACTACTGAAATCATCCGCCAGCCTGGTATCCGGTAAACTGGAAGGCAACCGCGTTGACAAGACATTCAGGGATCTCAACAAGCTGACCTTTCAGTCATCGAAACGGCCGCCACCCGTTGAAAAAATCCTGGCGTCGGTGGACGAGGTGCGTAATTACCTTAACGAGATCAGTATCTCCGCCAGTCCGGAGAAAGCGGCTTACACAGCGGCAAAAACCCGTTTTCAAAGCAACGGTGCCGATGCCATCCAGAAAATGCGTGCCATTGCCGCCAAGGCACCGAAACCGGTGGATGACTGGCTGTATACGATTGCCGACCAATCCTGGCGGGTAACGATTAATGCCGGCAAGGGCCACATAAATAACGAGTGGCGTAACCTGGTGGCCAATCAATACCGTCGTGCACTGGCGGGGCGTTTTCCCATGAAAACCACAGCCGAACAGGAGTTGACCCTCACCGACTTCAGTGACTTTTTCAAAAGTGGTGGAACCCTGGATGCATTTGTCCAGGAGTATATCAATCCGTTTGTGGATGTACGGCGTAACTGGCGGGTCAAGCACGTCAACAAGCGCAGTATGTATTTTTCAAAAGATGCCATCCGTGAACTAAAGCGTGCTGAAACCATTCGCCGAATCTTTTTCCGCGCC
>JASFMT010000525.1:0-3197 GCA_050117455.1 Gammaproteobacteria bacterium
AAAAATCCCCGCGCAGTTCCTGCAACAGTTACGGCAGGCGCTGGATAACCTGTCCGGCAAGGACAATGTGCAAATGCGTTTCGTGGGCTTCACCGATAACATACCGCTCACCGGCCGTGATGCGCGTATCTATGGTGATCACGTGGGCCTGTCCAAGGCCAATGCCCGCCGTGTGGCGATCGCGGTACAGGAAGCCATGGGACTACCGAACGCGGCGATTGCCAGCACCGGTAAAGGATCCAAGACGCCCATTGCTTCCAATAACTCCGCCAAAGGCCGCGCCCTGAACCGGCGCATCGAAGTGGAATTCTGGCACGACGATCCGTTGGAAAACCTGCCCGATGAACCGCAAATATGTCCGGAAGCATCCGCCGCCGAAACCGTGGAACGCATATACAATCCGCCGGAAGGTGATATTAAACCCATCTATATTGAAAACGGTCAGCCGGTAATTCCCCAGGGCTATTACAGGCGGCTGAAGCGGGCAATGGATGATCTGCATGATAAGGGTAACGTACGTCTGCGGTTCATCGGCTACACCAGTAACAAGCGCTTAAGCCGCCGTACCGCCATGGTCTATGGCGATGACATCGGCCTGTCCACGGCCCGGGCACGGCGCGCCATGGAATATGTAAAAGAGCAAATGAACCTGTCCGATGAACAGGCGGAATTTGAAGGCCGCGGCTACGTGCAGTCCCATGACGTGGTGAACACCGGGTTTGTGGAACTGGACCGCTCCAAGGTGGAAGTGCAGGTGGTTTACGATGAACTGGCGCTGCTGGATGAGCAGGAGGGTGTTTCCATTAAACGTCTCACCCGCGACGTCGAAACCCGCAATCCCTATGCCCTTAACCTGATGCGTATCTCCGTTGACGGTCAGCCCATCAACGATCCCAACAAGAACATTCCCGATGTGCAGCGTTGTACCGACGTGGCGCTGGATCAAGCAACGGTGCGCTTCAAGTTTGATAACCTGAATCTGAAACCGCGTCTGAATATCACGGCGTGGCCCAACGTGATTAGTGTTGAAGACAACAGCGAAACGGCGTTTAAAGAAAACCAGACCCACTTCAAGCTATACACCAATTATCCGGCGTTTATCGATAAAGCGGAAGTACGGCTGTTTGAAACGGAGCAGTCCACGCGCGATACGCCGTTAGCGGTTATTCCCATCAATGATACCGGTGAGGCGCAATGGCAGGCTGACCTGGAAAGTTATGCCGCGCCACGGATGAAACTGATATATATCGTGCGGGTTTACGACAAACAGGGCAACTTTGACGAGACCAAAGAACAAAGCCTCTGGGTGGTCGACAGGCTGGCGACGGACAACAGTGAATCCGATATAGAGAAAGCGTTGCTGGTGGGTTACGGCGAGAACCGGCTGGGATTGAACAACATTCCGTTGCACGGCGGTGCGGTACGATTACACGGCAGTGATGTCCCGAAAGATCACCAGGTCTGGTTTGCCGGGCAAACACTACCGGTGAACGATAAGGGCGAGTTCGGTGGCGAGTTTATCCTGCCTTCCGGCCTGCACACGGTGGAAGTGGCCATTACCGACGACGCCGGTAACGGAAACGTGTACCAGCGTGACCTGGCGCTGGAAACCGACGACTGGTTCTACGTGGGTATCGCCGACCTGACCGCCAGCCGCGACAATACCGACGGCCCTGCGGAACTGGTCACCCAGGATAATGACCACTACAGTAATGAGTTCAGTATCGATGGCCGTTTGGCTTTCTATATCAAGGGCAAGTTTGAAAACGAAGCCGTGCTCACCGCCAGTGCCGATACCCGTGAAGGGCCGGTGGACGAACTGTTCTCCAATTTCCTCAACAAGACACCGGAAGCGTTATTCCGGCGCCTGGATCCGGACCGTTTTTATCCCACCTTTGGTGATGACAGCACGGTGGAGGAGGATGCGCCCACCTCCGGCAAGCTGTACATCAAGCTGGAAAAAGATGATAACTACGGGTTGTGGGGCAACTTTGATATTGCGTACCTGGATAACAATCTCGCGCACGTAGACCGCGGACTTTACGGGGCAAACGCCAATTACGAAAGCGGTAATGCCACATCCTTTGGTGAAAAACAGTTCGCCGTTAATCTGTTTGCCGCCGAGCCGGGCACCATTGCCGGGCGGGATGAATTCCTGGGTACCGGCGGCTCGCTTTATTACCTGCGTCACCAGGATATCCTGGCCGGTTCGGAAAGGTTGCGCGTTGAAGTCCGCGATGCGGTATCCGGCATGGTGATGGGCGTGAAGAATCTGACCTATGGCCTGGACTACGACATTGATTATATCCAGGGCCGGGTGATGCTCACCGAACCCCTGTCGTCATCGGCGGTAACGGACACTATCGTTGATGCCAGTGACTATGGCGGCAATGATGTCTACCTGGTGGCGCGTTATGAATTCACCCCGGGCTTTGAAGATCTCGATGATGTGGTGACCGGTGGCCGGGTGCATTACTGGGTGAACAACCAGGTGAAGCTGGGTATGACCACCGAACAACAGGATGTGACGGGCAATGAAACCAGCCTGAATGCCTTTGATTTAACCTATCGCCGCAACGCGGGTACCTGGTTGAAACTGGAACAGTCATCCAGCGAAGGACCGGTATCGTCTTCCTTTATGTCCAGCGATGGTGGTTACGGGTTTAATGAGTCCGCGTTGCCGGCAGGCACCGACGTCAAAGCCAGTGGGCAGCGGTTCGATGCCAGTGTACGGCTGGCGGATATTTTCAGTGGTATCAACGGTACCGTTACTTTTTATAACCAGCAACTGGATGCCGGTTACGCGGCGCCGGGTCTGATTGCCCTTACCGACACCACGCAGACCGGTGCCACGTTACAAATGCCGGTTTACGATTGGTTGAAAGTGAAGTTTAAAACCGACATCAAGGATCAGGATGCGGGTCTGGAAACGGAAGCCAGCGAACTGGATGTGGATTACCTGTTTGACGATCACTGGACTTTCGGTGCAGGGCTGCGTCACGACAAGCGTACCGACAACTCCACGGCCGTGCCGCTGACCCAGCAACAGGGTGACCGTTCGGATCTTGCCGTGAAGGCGACCTATGACTCCAAAGCGAACTGGCTGGCGTACACTTATATACAGGAAACCACCCATGTGTCCGGTAACCGCGACGAAAACGGCCGTATTGGTGTCGGTGGTGATTATCGCGTCACGG
>JASFMT010000526.1:0-3195 GCA_050117455.1 Gammaproteobacteria bacterium
TTTTTTCATCTCGTTTTGATGCAACGGAGATTTTGATTTTGGTCAGGTCATGGACGTCCAGATCCAGTAATTCTTCCATGTCCATTTCCTGTGCAGCGCTGCTACGAGCAACAGGTAGAAGCATCAACGATGCTGCTAACATTGTTAGTAATAGTCGGGGAAATAGTGCCATTGCGGTATTATTGTTAAATGCACCCAGTAGCCGGATTTTTCTGTCGAATTCAATTAGTCGTTTTAATTTTTATTTTTCATATAGATCTGTATCACGTAAAAAATATAGGGAATCTTTATTGTTCTTTAGTCCAATACGTTGAATGCCGAAAATAACTAATCAATATTGAAATTGGTTAAAAAAGTATTAGTCGTTGAATAGCCAGTATTTCGCCGAGATAATGCATATTTGCGCTTAACCGATAAAAAGGTTGCTGCATATAACTGTAGATAATGTCTATTGAGAAGTCTAATAATTGGCTGCAATCGTTTTTGAGCTAATAATAAAATTGCTTATTTTGTAACCAGATGCAATAAAAATGAAGCAATACAGCGTCCATACGGGCGACATTAGGCGGGTTTCCGATATGCCGCTACACTGAGGGTTAACAGAGGCGCACAAGGTTATGGCAGTAACGATTTGTTTGCAATTTACAGGGCTTTATTCTGGTTGGTGAACTGCATTGTGACGGTAAGCCCGTCGTTAAAGTAGATACTGATTTTGACAATTTAAACATGTGAATCCCAGAAATTGACATATCGTACCGTTTTTCTTTTCTCATTATTAATGTTGCTGGTACCCGGCGCTGAAACAGCCGAGCGTGCCTCTGAATATAAAATCAAAACCGCCTATCTCTACAATTTCGCAAAATTCGTCAAATGGCCGGACGACCAATTTCCAACACAACAATCGAATATCAATATTTGTGTAGTGGGTCAAAACCCATTTGGAGAATTAATTGACATATTAACGCGTAAAACCGCCCAAGGGCGCCAATTTACTTTATATATTGGTAGAGATCCCGCGCTGCTAAGCAGTTGCCACGTTGTATTTTTCCCTCAAACCTATTACGCGCATAACGTTGGCTTGCTCGATGAAATAAAGATGCTGCCTATTTTAACGGTGGGTGAAGGGGAAGAATTTGCGCAAGGTGGTGGGATAATATCGTTTGTAGTGCAGCGCGATACTGTCAGTTTTATTCTGAATCTTAATAGTGCGTCGCAAGCCAATCTGTCTGTAAGCGCGAAACTTGCAGAGGTAGCCAATCAGGTCATAAAAAAATGATATCCCCAAAAGACCTTTCCTTAAAAAATAAAATGATGATGGCCATAATGTCCACCGCCTTACTCAGCATTATCCTGGTGGCAATTATGTTGATTATACTGGATAGAAATGCTGCCAAAACCGCTATGCTGGAACAAATACAATCAATTGCACGTATCATTGCTGACAGAAGTACAGCAACCCTGGTATTTAACGACCGGGATTCTGCGGCCGAGATGCTGGGTGCGTTAAGACAAGAGGCTTCTATTGTTGCTGCATGCATCTATGATAGTTCCGGTAATCCGTTTGTCGCTCATCGGTTGCAGGACCCGGTTAATTGTCCGGATCTTCCTGTTTTAAATCAATATGAGTTTTCGCAACAACGTCTCAAGGTATTTCAGCCAATCGTATTGGAAGGTGAAAATCTCGGTACTGTATTTATAGAAGTATCACTGGAAATATTAGATACCAGGTTGGTACAGTTTGTCCTGGTTACCTGTGGCGTAATTGGCATTGTGGTTATATTGGTATACCCCCTTGCATTGCAGCAACAAAAATTCGTTGCTAATCCGGTATTGGACCTCGTTGGCGTTGCAGAAGATGTTACGAAACACGGTAATTATGACGTTAAGCTGCGTTACCAATCAAAAGACGAGATAGGGGTATTATACAGGGCAATAGACGAAATGCTGCATCAGATCAACGAGCGTAAAAAAGCCCGTGATATTGCAGAGCAATCCCGGCGGGATGCGGAGGAATTAAATAAATTGTTACTGTCTTCCACGGCGGAAGCAATCATCGGTCTCGATAACAATGGCATATGCACGTTTGCAAATCCTTCATGCGTGGAAATTCTGGGATATTCTGGACCCCGGGACCTGATTGGTAAAAACATTACCGACTTTCTCCTGCCGGCCAACGAGACTGCTGTCGAGTGTTCGCTTTCCGCCGATAAAATTTATAGCGCCTGTCAAACCGGTGAGAAGATTCATGTCGATGATGGCTATTTTTATCGTAAGGACGGTACCGCTTTCCCGGTAGAATACTGGTCACATCCTATTTCGAAAGGTGCAAGTGTGGTTGGCGTTGTAGTTACCTTTCTGGATATAGAAATGCGGAAGAACATAGAGCAGCAAAGAGAGGAGCTGATTAAGGAGTTGGAGTTAAAAAACGCGGAACTTGAAAGTTTTACTTATACCGTGTCACACGATCTAAAAAGTCCGCTTATTACGATACGTAGTTTCGCAGGTTTGTTAAAAGAGGATATAAAAAATAGCGACAGCGCAACGGTGGAGGAGGATGTTGATGAAATTTATTTCGCGGCAGAAAAAATGCAGCTCCTGCTGGATGATTTATTGGAATTATCCAGGGTAGGGCGTATTATTCATGATCCCGGAGAAATATCAATAAATCAATTAGTTAATGAAGTTACGGCGGTGCTAAAGCCTAAAATCGCTGATAATAATACTAAAATAACAATAATGGACGATCTACCGACAGTAAAAGGGGATTTTGCGCGATTATTTGAAGTACTACTAAACTTGTTAGAAAATGCCATTAAATATACAGCGGGACAACCACAACCTGAGATCTATATAGGCTGCCGGTCGACGGACACCGAATATATATTATCCATAAAAGACAACGGTGTGGGTATCCCGCAGCAATATTTGTCCAAAATTTTTGGATTATTTGAACGGCTTGATGTATCACAGGAAGGAACTGGAATCGGCCTTGCATTAGTAAAAAGGATTGTCGAATTTCACGGTGGTCAGGTTTGGGCGGAATCTGACGGACTGGGAACAGGTGCTTGTTTTTACGTGGCATTACCAAAAATGGAGAGTAATGATGACAGCGGTAACCTATGAACAGACTAAACCATTACAGATTCTTTTAGTCGAAGACAATCTTTCTCACGCGAAGCTGGTTCGTCGTGGACT
>JASFMT010000527.1:0-3183 GCA_050117455.1 Gammaproteobacteria bacterium
ACAGCCGTTATTTTTATGAACTGGCCAGTGCGCAATTTGGGTACAAAGAAGAGTTATTAAAAAGCGTTCAAAGCTTTCATTTCAAGGGCGGTCAGGGCGCCAAGACCGGTACTGGTGGACATTTGCCGGGCAATAAGAACAAGGGCAAGATTTCCCAGGTGAGGGGGATACCGGAAGGAGAACCCGCCGTTTCACCGCCAACCTTTAAAGATCTTACCTCGGTTACCGATTTCAAGCGGTTTGCCGATCGCGTGAGAGAAATGACCGGCGGCATTCCCGTGGGATTCAAACTCAGTGCTAATCATATTGAAAAGGATATTCAGTTCGCACTGGATGCCAGTGCTGACTATATTATTCTTGATGGCCGGGGCGGGGGTACCGGCGCCGCGCCGGAGATATTCCGCGATCACATCAGCGTGCCAACGATACCAGCATTGGCGCGAGCCCGCCGTTATCTCGACGAACAAGGGGCCAGTGGCCGGGTAACTCTGATTATCACCGGCGGATTACGAGTTCCCATTGATTTTGTGAAAGCCCTTGCGTTGGGCGCTGATGGTGTAGCCATTGCCAATAGCGCGATGCAGGCAATCGGTTGTGTGGCAGCGCGAATTTGTAACACCAACAATTGCCCATCGGGGATTGCCACTCAAAAGGAAGAGTTGCGCCAGCGCTTGAACGTGGATCAATCGGCCGCGCAATTGAAGAATTTTTTCGAAGCGTCAGTGGAATTAATGGCAGTCATGGCTCGGGCCTGTGGGCACGATGCATTGAATCAATTCAATAAAGCTGACCTGGCCACGTGGAATCGTGATATGGCAATGCTTTCGGGCGTGCAGTATTCGGGCATTACGCCATTATCATAGCAATAGCTATGTTGGTTATTCGGTAAATTCCTGCGACTTACGGCGAAACAGGCGGCGGAACCAGCCTTGTTTTGGTTTGCTTTGCTGGCCGTAACGGTCGTAGTGTTGGTCACGAACGCCGGAGGGATCTTTGGCGACGATAAATAACCGTAACATATTTTCGATGAGTTGATCATCAAACTGGTAGGGATTAAACGTGTTGTAGCCATTATCGAGAATCAGTTTTTTGACGCTTTCCTCGACGGCGACATATTTCATCGACCAGTTAGTGAAGTAACGTTCTGATATGCGTTTGACGGAAAGGCTTTGAACATTGGTATGACGCGGATCTTCTGCAATTTTGTTATAAAGTTGATTGACCGCTTCCTGGCTGCCTTCCAGGCATTGAAAAAAATAATTGTTACTGAAATAAAGCACGCCACCGATTTGCCGCTGCGGGTTGTTTTTTCGCGATTGCATAAGGATTCTGCCCACATCAACCTGGATCATACCAGATTCGGTGTTTCCAGGATTGGTCGCGGTGCTGGCGTAAACCAAACGAATTAAATTATCCATGATTCCCGATGACCTTTCATTGTGGTGGTAGACCAGTGTTGTGATAAACCAGTGTCGTGATAAACCGCAACACTCTAACTATGTCAACGATTAACTGTTATTGTGAGTACATCTGATTATGGCGGGAGCCATGACGAAAGACAAGACTAACGTGGCAGGGATCGTTCACTTGAATCAATAAAGCCAGCTAATGTATGGTTATATGTCCGCAGCATTTTTCGGTGTATCGGTGTATAAGTGGATTGCACAGGCATCTGGAGCGGATTCAGTAACCAGTATTTTTGTGTTAGATTGCGCTGGTTAGTATTTGTCGAAAAGAATAATTAAATCAAATCAAGTAAATAACATTGAACTGTCTCAGGATTGTTACATCGATGATAGCGTGCCTTGGTTTTAGCACCACAGTATTGTGCGCTGAAACCATATCATCTGAGGGTGAACCGATAACTATTTACATCACGGGTTCCACCTTACCCACCAATCAGGATCGAACCATACACGCCACCAAAATAATCACCAAAGACGAGATCGAGGAGTTGAATCCCCGATCTGTCCCGCAACTACTGCAGACCATCAATGGGTTGCATCTGGAAAACACGGGATCTCGGGGCGGCCTGAGTGCCGTGTATTTGAGGGGTAGCGAGCCTAACTATACCGCAGTGCTTATTGACGGGGTTAAAGTTAACGATCCCACTAATAGCCGTGGCGGTGCTTTTGATTTTTCCTTGCTGGATGTTGGGACCGTGGAACGTATTGAAATTGTCAAAGGCCCGGTTTCCTCCATCTATGGTTCGGCCGCCATGGCGGGTGTTATCAATATTATTACTTCGAAGCCGACGGGAAAAGAGCAGGTATCGTTGTCATTAAAGAGCGGTTCGCGTGGCTACCGGGGTTATGGTCTGGCGATTGGCAGCGCTACTAACGCTTCGCGATTGTCTGTGAATGCCGGATACCATAACGATGGCGAACAGGTGGAGGGCAACCGGTTTTCGTCGGCGTCAGCCAATATCAACGGTGAAACGTGGCTTAATGAACACACGACCAAATTGGCAGTCAACGGGTTTCACCAACAGGCGCGGGCGGAATCCTTTCCGGATGCCAGCGGCGGAGCCGAGTATGCGGTTATACGGGAACGTGAGCAGCGCGATATAACTCAACAACAATTGGGTGTCGAAGGGCAGCATATTTTATCAAACGCGACTCGCGTTAAATTACGTATGAGCCATTTCCAGATAGCCGAATCTACCGATTCTCCCGGCGTTGCTGCAGGGGTGGGTGGCGCGATTCCTCCAAGTGTTACGGCATCCGACTATCGCCGACAACAGGTGTCACTAACAGCAACGACCACGCGTGCAAAATGGGACGCCAGTGTGGGACTGGAAAAGCAGTGGGAGACCGGCAGGAGCGACGGTACCCTCGATGTGGGTTTCCCTCTTCCAACAAATTTTAAATTGAAACGACAACTGGCTGCTGCTTTTGCGGAATTTCAATATAGAGTGACAGACCAATTGCAGGCTTTTGGCGGTGTGCGACTTGATGCGCCGGATTCGTTTGACAACGAAACCAGCCCCCGTTTGGGTGTCAGCTATTTTCTGCAGCAATCAACTTTACGTTTTAGCTGGAGCGAAGGATTCAAGTTACCGGGATTTTTCGCGCTCGGCCATCCCCTTGTGGGTGACCCGGATTTTGTACCCGAAACCAGTGAAAGTTATGAGCTGTCGCTGGCGCATGCGTTAAATGCAACAGTTAATTTAGAAGTGGCCGT
>JASFMT010000528.1:0-3173 GCA_050117455.1 Gammaproteobacteria bacterium
AGCGACATGCCGCCGATTATCATTACCTCTTCTGCGTCACCGCATGCCTGCAATGCTTCGTCGACGGAGTGAGTAACAATGGCATGATCGGCTTTGTATTGTCTATCGCGGGTAATAATAATGTTGCGGCGATCGGGTAACGGCTTGCCGCCAAAGGATTCAAAGGTACTACGACCCATCACCACCGGCTTGCCCAGTGTATGTTGACGAAACCACTTCATGTCCGCAGGCAGTCTCCAGGGCAGGCGGTTTTCGATACCGATCACACGGTTTTTAGCCATGGCCCAGATTAGTGAAACTTTCAAACCGCCACCGGTGCCTTGATGTGAGGATGGCATTCGTAACCCACCAGTTCAAAATCATCGAACGTAAAATCAAATACTGATTTGATATCCGGGTTAAGTTTCATAACCGGTAATGGGTAGGGCTGGCGTGACAGTTGTTGTTCCGTCTGCTCCAGATGATTCAGGTAAAGATGGGCATCGCCCAGGGTGTGAACAAATTCACCGGGTGCCAGATCGGTGACCTGTGCAATCATCATCGTCAATAATGCATAGGATGCAATATTAAACGGCACCCCTAAGAAAATGTCGGCACTGCGTTGATAGAGCTGGCAGGATAGTTTGCCGTCGGCCACGTAGAACTGGAAAAATGCATGGCAGGGGGGCAGAGCCATTTTATCCAGTTCGCCGACGTTCCAGGCGCTTACAATAATTCGCCGCGAATCCGGGTTATTCTTGATTTGGTCAATCACCTGGCTGATCTGGTCGATGTGCCCGCCATCCGGCGTTGGCCAGGATCGCCATTGATAACCATATATATGTCCGAGGTCACCGTTGTCATCCGCCCATTCATCCCAGATGGTAACCTTGTTATCGTGCAGATACTGGGTATTGGTGTCGCCTTTCAGAAACCACAATAGTTCATGGATGATGGAGCGCAAATGCAGCTTTTTGGTTGTTACCACGGGAAAACCGTCGGCAAGATTAAAGCGCATCTGGTAACCAAAAACGCTCAATGTTCCCGTGCCGGTGCGGTCCATTTTTTTTGTGCCATTGGTTTTAACATGCTGCATTAAATCAAGGTATTGCTTCATATCGCAGATTCCTGAGGTGTCCCAATTAAAATGTGTGTAACCTGGTACGCTGCCAGAAAGTTGTGCTTATCACGATTCTTTATGCCCCGTGCTTGTCAGCCCAAGCATATAAATCAAACTTTCACAGTTGGGCTCGAGTTCATTTCCCTGCGTGTCCAGGGAAAATGAACCAAAAGATAATGCACATGGATGTGCAGGTGCCGCGAAGCGCATGGTTGCGCGAGAGCGGAAAAGGTACTGAAGGTTTGTTCTCTTGCAGTACCCCCGTTTTTCGTTTTAGATTTTTGTTTTAACTACCGTATTTTTTAATATTCAATATGCGTTACGCGCTTGCCTGCACCTTTTATTTGTTATTAGGTGCGGCATTCTTGGTATAGGCCCACCATAATAAACCAATCCCCAAAACGATCATAGGCGTTGAAAGCAGCTGTCCCATGGTCAGCCAACCGAAAGCGATAAACTCCAGGTGGGCATCGGGTTCCCGGGCGAACTCAACGATAAAGCGGAATGACCCGTAGCATAGGGCGAACAAACCGGATACCGCCATGCGTGGTCGGGGCCTGGCCGAATAAACCCAGATAATAATGAATAGTACGATGCCTTCGAGAAAAAATTCATAGAGTTGCGAAGGATGCCGGCCCTGTTCACCGGCGCCGGGAAATACCATTCCCCAGGGCAGGTCGGTGGTGCGGCCCCACAGCTCGCCATTGATGAAATTACCCAGCCGACCCGCAGCCAGCCCGATAGGTGTCAGCGGCGCCAGAAAATCCATGACGGCAAAGAACTTGCGGTTTTGCTTCTGGGCGTAGATAAACATGGCAAACAGTACACCCAGAAATCCGCCGTGAAATGACATCCCCCCTTCCCACACCCGGAAGATCATCAGGGGATCGGCCAGGAAGCTGTCGCTGGCGTAAAATAAGGTATAACCGATACGACCGCCCAACACCGCGCCCAGCGCACCGTAAAAGATCAAGTCGGAAATCTGGTCCGGCTCCCAGCCGGAATCCGGCTGCCTGGCGCGGCGTGTTCCCAGCCACCAGGCGGCGGCAAAGCCGATGAGATACATAATGCCGTACCAATGGACCTTGAGCGGCCCCAGTTCGATGGCTATGGGATCGATGTCTGGATAGGTTAACATGGTTAATTTCCGTCAGTTGTTCTTAGTATGTGCATTTAGGGTGAGTGCGGGGTAATGAACGAGGACATGATGATACCTTGTTTTGATGCTGCAGACGACCAGCCGAGCCAGCGGATTTCCCGTTTTCAGGCCTTGATCATCGTTTGGTGTCGATAAGCCTGATTTTTCTTTAGTCAATCAGGCGCCCGGTAAAACAACTCAAATAGGCAGTTTCCGGTATGGCGGGATGGCGTGGATGATCCGGGCCGGCCTGACCCTCGGCGAGGATCTGCAATTGTCGGCCGCACTGGCCCGCTGCTTCGCGCAGCGTTTTTAAATGCTGGTCGCGGGATAAATGGTAAGAGCAGGAGGCGGATATCAGAATACCATTTGGGTTTAACAAAACCATGGCCAGCTTGGCTAACCGTTGGTACGCAGCAATGCCCTGCTTGAGATCTTTCTTGCGTTTTATAAATGCGGGCGGGTCCAGGACGATGAGATCAAATGTTTCATGGTCCTGTTTTAGTTGAGTTAGAGCCTCAAAGGCATCAGCTTCCACAATTGATACTTTATCCGAGACATTGTTGTGTTTGGCATTTGTCCTGAGAAATTCGTTGGCTCTGGCGGAAGACTCAATGGTCATCACTTCACTGGCACCCGCCAGCGCCGCCTGAATTGCCCAACCACCGACATAACTGAACACATCCAGTACCCGCGCCTGATTTGCCCACCGGGTCATGGCCAGGCGGTTGTCCCGATGATCATAAAACCAGCCGGTTTTCTGGCCGGTGAGTGCGGGAAACATAAAGCTCACGTTGTTTTCGGTCACGGTTAGCGATTCACCGGCTTCGCCTTTGATGACGTCGGTGAACATTTTTAGTCCTTCGAGTTTTCTCGTGGTGGTGCTGTTGTTGAGGATAATGGTTTCCGGTTGCAGTTCTTCTTCCAGCGTATCGA
>JASFMT010000529.1:0-3171 GCA_050117455.1 Gammaproteobacteria bacterium
ATAGTGTCGGGCAGAGTCAGTGGTCATTAATGATAAAGAGCAGCAAGAATCTGACTGAGGAACATTAAAAGCATAATCAAAGGATGTTTTATAACCACTGCGCTTCACAATCAAATTCATAGAGAACACCTAAATTACCATGGCGTGGTTCGCTGCGTATGTCGGCGTATTGTTGGAGGAAGAACAATACCATTTTCACTGGTTCACCCCTTACTTTCGACAGGCTGCCAATGATATATTCGCGACTTTATATGGCAGGTTTTAAATTGTACACAAAATTACCTCAGTAGTTTCCAATTCAAAAACAAGAAAACAAGGAGAGTGACAATGAAATATTTGTATCGGGTTTTACTGGCTTGCCTGGTTCTGCAACTTAATATTGGCGCTGCTTTTGCGATTACCGATGGCCAGCTTGATGGCGATAATCATCCCGCCGTTGTCTTGATATTGATGGAACAATTTGGCGAGCCCGCTTTTCGTTGCAGCGGCGTTCTGCTATCACCTAAATTTGTTCTTACCGCTGGCCACTGCGCCGGCGCGCCAGGCGAATTTTCGGGAATGCGTGTTTTCACCGAGTCCGACGTCGAGAACGGTAACAACAATTATCCTGATGCCGGCCCCAATGCGGTTGAGGCGGTTCGCTGGGCTGCGCATCCTGATTATCCAACGCAACCATTTGTATTTAATGACGTCGGGATGATTGAATTGAGTGAGCCCATTAATCTTGCTATTGACCAGTATGCAACGTTGCCTGTCGTTAATATTCTCGACAGTTTTGCCCGCCAACGGGGTTTAAAGGATATCACTTTTACAGCAGTGGGTTATGGCTTGCAGGCGATCAACCCTGTGTTCGTGGAATCCGCTCGGATACGCATGTTCTCCGCGCCGCATCTGATACAGGTAAATGTCCCGGGATTTACCGGCGATTTCTCTCTATTGCTATCGAATAATCACGCAACCGGGGGCACCTGCTATGGTGATTCTGGTGGTCCAAATTTTATTGGCGATAGCCTGGTAGTGGGGGGAGTGACCTCTTTTGGTATCAATGGCAATTGTGCAGGTACTGGTGGTGTATTTCGCATTGACAGGCAGAACGTATTGGATTTTATCAATGATTTTATGAATCCGTAGTTCTGCTGAAAAACCAGGTCAGAGAGTATTAGCTTCTAATGCAGAGGGTCAAGTCTGTACTTAAATCGTTAAAGCCAAATTAGATAGTAAAAGCACAGACTTGGACCCTTATCCAACTATGGACAATTATCAATATAATAGTCAGTGAACATTTTAGTTTTTGGATCATAGGCACAGGTTTCCAGCATTGTCTCTAAAACTTCGCATCTCGTTGAATAGTCCTGCAAAGACAGCTCAGGCTGAAATCCACCATCCATCAGAGGATCGTTGGCCCAATGGCCACCGCCAAGCGAATGCCCAAATTCGTGAGCCATTATCCAGCCACGTTGCATCAAGGTTGGAAGATCTCGCATTACACCGGCCGATTTGCCGACTGTATGTGTATTAAGCTTATCTCCTTCGGCTACTGCTTGTTGTAATGCGCAAGCATATCCTCCCTCTGCCCACCCCCACAGATATGGCTGAGAAAATTCCTTACCGGTAATAAACATGTATACGTCGCCACTATTGGCTTGTATATTTTGCTTTCTCAATTTCTCGACTGCTCCAAGTATATTGCCTTGGCTGTCACTTGTCGTAATGTCTTCATCGAGCACCAGAATTGCGATTAGATTGATGGGCTTTATAAGACTACGCTCATAGATCATATTGGCTAGCGCAAGATTTTCCATAATCCTGTCGATAGCCTTATCTTCCCCCCCAACCGCAGTTATATAACTTGGCTCAACAATAATTTCCAGGCTCGGGAAAAGCGATTTATCACCCCTGCGTGATTCATAAAGTATGGGATCGTTGTTGTTGGCGCCCTTGGTGCGCTTACCGTTATCACCGATACTGGTATCATCAGTCGTACCACCAGTATCTCCGGTTTCTAGTAACATCATCGTTGCGCCATCAATGCCATACATAACATCACCATCAACAGGATCACTTGAAGCGACAAAGCCGGTAAAGGCAGCGTCACCCGCACAGTGCTTTACGTATACGGTGGACTGAATATCAATACTCCCGGTTTGCGTCCCTGTATAATAGCAGTTAGGTATGTAAGAACCTTCTGGGTAAACACCTTGTGTTACAGTCTCATTACCAGTGTCTGTTTCCACATTGATTAACGGTGTATTCTCCTCAAGGTAGCCAACTTTAGTGACAGTTACTTCCCAATTTTTTCCTAATGCGCTCCACAAGATCGTTAGCGAACCATCCGGATTTATCACAAAATCTTGTATTGATATCGGGCCACACTCGTCATCTGGCAACTGGCCACAATCGGCATAGACATTAATAGACAGGAACAGCATACAGCATGCGAATACAATTAGTGCGAGATGTTCTTTGGCTTTCATGACAATCTCCCCCGTTAATGTTGGTATTGATCTTCTACCGCTGTAGCTAATGGATTAATCAATTGAGATCTACTGTCTGAAATTCGAAGATCGTCAACTTTCGAAGATTGATTTTAATCGTTTTCGGGCTATAAACCAACTTGCTAACACGCAATAATATTATTAAGGGATAGACCACGGTTTCGGGGGCTGGTGTATGAAAATTGTGGTTTGTCCACTAATAATACTGGTTAAGTTATCACCATAGCGAGCCTGGGGAGTACGACGCAATATTCGGGGACAGACCCGAATTAATTTAATTACTTTACAGGTATTGCGAAAGATAAGAAGAAGGAGTGCGAATGGCGAGACTTGCGAATGAAAGGGATTATCCCTAATCGCCTAATTTACTGTTTAGCCGTAATAACCAGGAAGGTGAAGGGCGAATGTCACCCACGGTAATGCCTCTGGAATTTTCAATGGTTGGTGCAATATGTGCTTTCAGTCGATGTTTTTCTTCAGCTGACAAAATACCCAGGTGATCAAGGATGGCTAATAACGCGACCGACCGAGCGCGGTTACTGCCATCGGCAATTTTTAATGCAATCCCCAGGTTTTTTTCAGGCAGGGCAGCGGTAAGCACGCCTTCAGCACCGGTTTTCGCCAGTACTCTGCCCTGAGTGACTTCGTTTAACTCGCTCACCATGGTGCCATGCCC
>JASFMT010000530.1:0-3155 GCA_050117455.1 Gammaproteobacteria bacterium
GGCGGTGTCCAATCTCAGCGACGCGACACACTTGATCACCGCGCTAAAGGAAGACGGATTTTATTTTGCGCTGGATGATTTTGGCAGTGGCCTGAGTTCGTTTAACTACCTGAAACATCTGCCGGTGGATTTTCTAAAAATCGATGGTAGTTTTGTTAAAGATATGCTGGAAGATCCCATCGATTATGCCATGGTGGAGTCCATTAACCAGATCGGTCATATTCTTGGTCTCAAGACTATTGCCGAATTTGTGGAAGACAACGAAACCCTGCAAAAATTAAAATTATTGAATGTGGATTATGCGCAGGGCAGCATTATCCATCAACCACAGTTGCTGGATTTCCAGAGTGATAAAGCGGTTCAATTCTGATTTGCCGGATAGCACTGTTTTTCAACTTACCATATACCGCCTAGTTACCATATCCTTGCCCCCTAGTTCGTGGACTTTTCCATCGGTTGTTTCCTGGGTGGTTCCGCCAACAAATCCTGCAGGTTACGCTCGATAGTGTCGTAGCGACCTTCACCGATAAAGAGGTGACGTACATTACCCTTTTTGTCTACCAGGTACATGGCTGGCCAGTAACGGTTGTTGAAACGACGCCAGATTCGAAAGTCATTGTCGATGGCAATGGGATAGGTGATGGCGTGTTCGGTGACATACTGCCGTACGTTATCGACGTTCCGTTCGTGGCTGAACTCCGGGGAATGTACCGCGACGATTTCCAGTCCCTTGGAGCGATATTTTTTATACCATGATTTGACATAGGGTTCGACATTTTTGCAGTTGTAGCAACCGAACGTCCAGAACTCAACCATCACCACTTTGCCCTTCAGTTGATCCCACGTTAAAGCGTCGGAATTCAACCATTGTTCGGTATTGATCGCCGGAGCCGGCGCGTTCAATTCCCTGGCCGGTGTTATGCCTGAGCGCATTGTGATAACAAAAATGACAAGAAACAGTAATAAAAAGAGACCATTACGCATAGCTTCAACCCTGGTAAGTGCGGCAGCCTGACTGAAAATCAATATAGCCTAATCATGATAATAACTAACTATAGGCCATGCTATTCACGGCGGCATCACGCAATTATCACGAGATTCTCACGGGAAACCGCCTTTGGTTGTATCGAGTCCACGTGAATTTACGTATAATTTTACCTGTTATGAAGAACCATCAGGATGTGAGAATGGTGAAACAAGATGAAATCCGATGCCGATAAACTCGTCAAAAAACACCAGAAGCTGGTCCATTCGGAGATGCTGAAAGTCACGTCGCATGTGCAGCGCAACGTTGACGATGACTGGATATTGAATACTATTATGGTGGAAGGCTACGATGTACCTTTTAAATACAAGCGCAGGAAAAAGTATAAAAATTTAAAGGGTGCCCGGGTTAATTTAACCTATTATCCCGATAGTGAGACCGTGGCGGGTCTCGACTTTGAAATTATGCGTGTCGTAAGAATCAAGATTGCCTGATCGCCGTGCCCGGTAACGATACAATAGCCGGTAAACTCTGATTCCGGTAAACCCTGATTTTGGTGCAGCTGTCTGAATTTAATCTAGACATCCAGTTACTGCTTTTAAAGGGGTGGGAGGGATTCCAATGAAAATCGAAGGGAGCTGCTATTGCCAGGCGGTACGCTATAGCGTTGAGTCGTACACACTTTATCCGTACATGCGATGTTATTGTTCCTTTTGCCGAAAAACAGGGGGCAGCGGGGGGTATGGTATCAATATCATGGCCCGGGCGGATTCCCTGTCCATAGAAGGCGAACAGAGTCTGTATTATCACCACGGCATGGAGCATGATCCGGATACCGATGCCTTGGTGGAAAATGAAAATCGCCGCTATTTTTGCCGGCATTGCGGCAGTCCGTTATGGTCCGCTGATCCCCGCTGGGGGCAATGGATCTACCCGTTTGCGGGCAGTGTCGATACGCCGTTACCTAAACCGCCTGAATTGGTGCATATCATGCTGGACTTTGCGGCACCGTGGGTGGAAGTGCCTACGGGAGACGGCCATCGCCATTTTCAACGATATCCCGATGAAAGTGTACAGCAATGGCACGAACGTTACGGCCTGCTGGTTGACTAGTACGGCGGGGAAAGCGGCAATAGCGTTGATGAGGCACTATCGGTCTGAAACAAGAATAACGCGAGGGAATAACAATGTACAAGTGTGAACATTTTGCGGTGCATGAACTGATACCGCCGCACGTTTTCGAGCAACGGGGCGAGAAAGGCTGGGAACTGCTGGATGACAGGTTGTTAATAACCCTGGACCGGTTGCGGGAGCGTTTTGGCCCGGTGACCGTCAACAACTATTACTGGGGAAAGGACCGCGAATGGAGCGGTCTGCGCACTGAGGATAGTCCTTTTTACAGCCGTTACAGCCAGCATTCATTTGGCAGGGCGGCAGACTGTTTATTCAAGTATAAAAGTGCCGAGGAAGTACGACAGGAAATCCTGGATTCGCCGGATGATCCGGCATTTGCATTGATCGGCAGTCTGGAACTGGGTGTTTCCTGGCTGCATTTTGATGTTCGAAACTGTGAACGTGTAAAAACCTATTACCCCTAGTTGCTATTTCTCGGTGTTGTTGTGGTTTAACGTGCTTGATACAACAAACACAAGTGTATTACACAAGCCCGGGTTACGGATTTTCTTGCTATGATAAATACATGCATAAAGATACCTGTATTATATATCGTATCGACAAAGACGGTATTATCGTTTTTGTAAGTGATAACTGGAATCGATTTGCCCTGGCAAACAACGGGGCTGACTTACTTGAAAGAGCGGTGCTCAACAGGTCATTGTTCGATTTTATTACCGACTGGCAAAGCCGGCACCTGTATGAATTATTAATTGATTACGCGACCAGAAAAAGTTGCCCTATTATATTTCCCTATCGTTGCGATGCGCCAGCCCTGCGCCGATTTATGACCATGGAAATTGTTCCGTTAGAAAACGGGCTAACCGAGTTTAGAAGCTGCATTGTCAAAGAACAAAGCCGGGATGCGCAACCCGTACTGGATCACGAGACACCAAGGAGTGATGAATTCCTGTTAATTTGCGCCTGGTGTAAAAAAGTCAACACGCAAGAGGGGCAGTGGGAAGAAATTGAGGAAACTGTCAAAACGAAAAACCTT
>JASFMT010000531.1:0-3147 GCA_050117455.1 Gammaproteobacteria bacterium
GCGATATTGCCGCCAATACAGGAGGCATCCTGCGAGGTGGGATCCACGGCGAAAACATGGCCGTTGGCTTCCGCCTGTTCCGCCACCCGGCGGGTGACGACACCGGCGCCCACTTCGATGGTGGTGACCGGGTCGCTGACGCCTTCAAGCTGGCGCTTAGTGACTTTGCCAATATGATCCAGCTTTTCCGTGTTCACCACGGCGCAGTTTTCCTGTAACGGTACCGCACCGCCGGTGTAACCGGTACCGCCGCCGCGGGGAATAATGGTCAGTCCGGCGTCGATGCAAGCGTGAACCACGGCGGCCATTTCCTGTTCCGTATCCGGGGTAATGACCACAAAGGGAAATTCCACCCGCCAGTCGGAAGCATCCGTAACGTGGGAAATACGGGCGTGGCCGTCGAAATGAATATTGTCTTTATGCGTTATGCGGGACAGCTTACGGGTAATACGTTGCCGCAACTGTTTTTGTTTGGGAAACCAGGTTTCAAATTCCTGTACCGCTTTGCGGCAGGCGCTGGCCAGATCCAGCGCTTGCTGGTTACCATCAGCCCGGGCAACCACCTGGTCCAGGCGGTGGTGCAAAGCATGGGTTAATGAACCATGGCGTTTGGGGTTGGCCAGCAGGTCGTCCTGAATATAAGGATTGCGGCTGATGACCCACATATCTCCGAGCACTTCAAAAATCATCCGCGCCGAGCGGCCGGTACGGCGGTGGCCACGCAGTTCGTCAATCGTTTGCCACAGGTCTTCACCGAGGAATCGTAATACGATTTCCCGGTCGGTATAGGATGTATAGTTATAAGGTATCTCGCGAACGCGTTTCACTGGTTTGATCATGAATAAGTAATCGAAAAATGACTCAAGTTTGTTGCTGGTGCACGCTTTGCCGGTTAGGTGAATTGCTGCCGGAATGAAGTTGTTAAATGTTGTGAAAAACCGTTTTTTAAACGGTTGTTAAAAATGATACGCAGCCCGCTACCGGTTTTACGCTCTGAACGATAATTAGGCGCTGATACCGATGCCATGTTCTTCAATGGTCACCGAGTTATTATCTGGTGCAGATTCTAACGTATTTGGCACCACAAGCTAATACCACAGGGGGAATATTAACTCATCAATATGCTGTAAACCTGCGAATCGAGGCATATTGGCTCCGCAGCGATTAAATACTGGCAAAACCCGGGGCCGCGGCAATGATAAATACATAGCGGGCCAGTTTGCCCAAGCCCATCAGGATGAGGGTTAGAAAGACGTTGGTTTTCAGGTAGCCTGCGGCGGCACATAGCGGATCACCGATAATGGGAACCCATGACAGCAACAGGGCAAAACTGCCCCATCGTTGCAGCCGATCCAGTGCTGTTTGATGTTGCTGGCGCAGAGGCCGATTGGGGAAGCGCCATGCCAGCAAACGTCCCAGGCCGTATGTCGTCATACCGCCCAGCGTATTGCCAACGGTTGCCATTGTTAGCAGTAAGGGTAATGGGTGTGATGACTGGTTTACCAGATAAATTAATAACAGTTCCGAGCTGCCGGGTAACAAGGTCGACGATAAAAACGCGGAGGTAAACAATCCCCAGAGACTGAGTGAACTGTCGGGCATGGTTGCTAGCGTATGGTTTTGAACTTTGCGTTACTGTGCGCTCAGGTGTTTAACCATTGGGTAACTGAGTGCCGTTGATACAGCATCAATCAACAATATTGTCGTCGAACAACCAGGCAAAAAAAAAGCGACCGAGGCCGCTTTTTAAATCTTGGTTGTTTTTATTATTGTAACATCAGTGATTTCCTCCACTGACTGATGAGCAATCTACCTGCTGCTTAACACGGAGTCAATACCGGGATCAGGTTATTTATGGTTCGAATGTATGTTGCTAACACGGTGTAAATTGGATTTGGTCTAAATTGCCCCGCTATAATGCGTTTTAGGAATGATGAACAGGGTGGCATGCTAGACGCCAATGTTCTGCAAACCCATATCTCGCAGTCTATAACTGTCTGAAATCATAAATGTTTAACAAGTGCTATAGTAATGTCAGAATATTTGTTGAAAGTAATAAACGCAATCAGCGTTTTGTTGTTATAACAGGAAACAGCGGTAACATATAAGGGATATCATGGAATATGTGAAGCAGACTGTGCTGTCAGGGAGTGTTAATGATCAACGTCAAAGTGATCCGGTTAAGGCTTGGCGAATATATTTATGCAACAAGGCAACTCGCCGATGTGTGTTGTTCGTGGCGTGACATTGCTACTTAAGTAAAATGTGAAATTACATAAGGGTTCATTTTGCTCGAAAAATTACGTCTCAAACTGGCCGGTGCCGAAGCCTTACCACTACTTGTCGTGTTGGGAATCGTTGTTGGTGTGTTTGCCGCTTTAATTATCATTGCGTTTCGCCTGTTGATTGAAACTACCCAGACTGCTTTTTTACCGCAAGGCAACGTGGAAAACTACGAGGCGCTATCGTTGACATTGCGTTTTGTATTGCCTTTTGTTGGTGCCCTGTTAATCGGTGCATTGTTTCATTTTTTGTACCGTGACGGAGTGGCAGTAGGCATTGTCCATGTCCTTGAACGGCTGGCTTATCATCAGGCCCAGTTGCCGCTGCGAAACTTTGTTGCCCAGTTTATCGGTGCGGCGATCAGTGTCGTTGCCGGGCATTCCGTGGGCCGGGAAGGTCCGGGCGTGCATCTAGGCGCTGCCGGTGGCAGTTTTATTGGTCAATGGTTGAAGTTGCCCAATAATACGTTGCGCATACTGGTGGCATGCGGTACGGCGGCATCCATTGCTGCATCATTTAATACTCCGATTGCCGGCGTAATTTTTGCCATGGAAGTGATTGTCATGGAATACACTATCGCGGGATTTGCGCCGATTATGTTGTCAGCCGTGAGCGCCGCGGTACTGACCCAAGCGGTGTTTGGATCGCAGCCCGTGTTTTCCGTGCCGGCTCTCAGGCTTGCCACCATTACCGAACTGTCGGGATTTTTTGTCATGGGATTGATCATCGGCTCACTGGCGGCGGGCTTTATCTGGCTAATGCGTATGACGATTACCAAATCGAAATCCTTTGCTTTTTTCAATCGCATGGTTGCAGCGGGTCTGGTTACCGGGCTTGGGGCCATGGCCGTGCCGCAAATCATGG
>JASFMT010000532.1:0-3146 GCA_050117455.1 Gammaproteobacteria bacterium
GGTTATCGTGGTATTTCTGGCGTTATTTTCCTTTGCCAATGATCTTTACACGTTTCTTGCCGAACCATTAATGCGGCACATGCCGCAGGGCACCAGCATGATTGCCACGGAAGTGGCGTCGCCTTTTTTAACGCCGTTCAAGCTGACGCTGGTGGTTTCGGTTTTTATCTGTATACCGTTTTTGTTATACCAGCTCTGGGCGTTTATCGCGCCGGGACTATACCAAAACGAACGCAAACTGCTGTACCCGTTGTTATTCAGTAGTACGTTCCTGTTTTATCTGGGGGCGGTGTTTGCCTACTACGTGGTATTTCCGCTGGTGTTCGGGTTCTTAACCAGTGTTGCGCCCGACGGTGTTGCGGTGATGACCGACATCAGCAAGTACCTGGATTTCGTGCTGAAAATGTTTTTTGCCTTCGGTGTCGCCTTTGAAGTGCCCATCGCCACCATCCTGGTGATCTGGACCGGTATGACGACGGCGGAGAGCCTGGCCGCGAAACGCCCTTATGTCATTGTGGCCGCGTTTGTCATCGGCATGCTGTTAACGCCGCCGGATGTGATTTCACAAACATTACTTGCGTTGCCCATGTGGGTATTGTTTGAGTTGGGCCTGATATTTTCCCGCCTGTATGTGAAAAAGGAAGATGATAGCGAAGCCGATGACAGTGAGTCACCGGCAGGTGCTGCTGCGCAACCGGACAGTGAATCGGATCCTGCACCGGCGCAGGATTACGGCGACAGTTCTGACGACGCCGATTACCAGGACATGACGGAAGAAGAAATGGATGCCGAGATGGACCGCCTCGAGGACGAATATGAGGATGATGAGGGTCCTCATCCTGAGTATGAACCGTTTCCTGACGAGCAACAGGATCAGGATGCTGGTGATGACCAGGACGATGAAAAAGGTGATAAAAAGTCCGGATGGGACGATAAACCGGATGATCCCGGGAAACCATAGCGGCCGGGGTATCTCCCCTGGCGTGTTGTGATGCAAATCAACACTCCGCTATAATTTTGGTCTATGATTCGAAGATCCAACAAGGGTTTAACGCCATGACAAGAATGGTACAGTGTGTCGTATTGAAAAAAGAAGCCGAAGGACTGGATAAACCACCGCATCCCGGTGATTTAGGGCAACGCATTTACGAGAATGTCTCCAGGGAAGGCTGGCAACAATGGCTGGAGCGGCTGACGACCATTATTAACGAAAATGGACTCAGCACCGCGGATCCGGAAAACCTGGAATTGATCGAAAAACATATGGTGGGGTACCTGTTCGGTGAAGGCGATTACGGTCAATTGCCGGAAGGATTTCGCGCCGCCGGTGGTGGCGGTAAAAAATAGCCCTTACGCCAGGGCCTCGTGATTCTCTTCAATGTTTCTTTTCACCGCAAAGGCGCGAAGACGCAAAGTTTATCCTGTTTTGCACAAAATTATTTGCTAATCAAAAACCTGTTTGTCGATTTATAGCTGCCAATCCAACTTCCAATCTCAAGCCCATTGGTCAGCGAAACACTTGCTATAATCCAGGAAATTCTTAACTCTTTTTCAAGCTGTTCGTTTTAATACATTACGAAAAGTTTTTGATCTTTGCGCCTTCGCGCCTTTGCGTTAAACAATTCTCAACAAACCTGTAATTATCGTACGCTGACCGGATCCCCCTCAATGCGCCATAACGGAGCCACCACAATGTTCAGTTCATTGTGCGCATGGCGCAGCGCGGTTTCGACTTCCTGCGGAGACTCCGCGGAGGCAAACATGAAACCCAGGTAACTGGCACCGTGCGGCAGTGTTTTCAGCTCATGGCCTTCACGTATGGCAATATGGACCGCATCGATGCCGGGTATTTTTTGTGCGCGCAGGGTGCCTTCCACGCGGCGCAGTATGCCGGCGCGGGGCGTGGGGATCATCAGCACCCCCGCCGCACGGTCAAAGTTGGTAATGTCAGGATCTCTGCCTAAAGCGTACTGAATCACCAGTGACTCCAGGCTGAAACCGCTGGCGTATTCCAGCAACCGCGCGCATTCACCACCAATCGTGCGGGCGGCGATTTCGATGATCCAGGGCTCATTGTTATGCAGGCGCAGCTCGGCGTGAATGGGTCCTGTTTGCAACCCGTAAACGTGGCAGGCCTGTTCCACGATATTGATGGCCTGGTTAATAAGTTCCGGGCTATGCCGGCTGGGGGTGACATAATAGGTTTCTTCAAAATACGGCCCCTGCAACAGGTCCGGTTTGTCAAAAACCGCAATGGGCAATAACCGGCCGTTGCGTAAGAAACCTTCCAGCGCGATTTCCGGACCATCAATATATTGTTCCAGCAAAACGTGATGGCGTGCCTCATCTTCGTAAAGGTCCGCCACGATATCCTGTAACGTTGCCGCAGCGCTGATCAATTCATCATTATTATTGACCCGGATGACACCCCGGCTGGCGGACAGGTTTAGGGGTTTGATAACGCAGGGGTAGTTTATGGTTGGCAGCGTTTGCGGTTGTATATCCTGCAGGGCCAGAACGCGATGATCGGGTACCGGCAGGCCGGCGTCTTTTAATACCCTGCGCGCTTTATGTTTCCAGCGGGTGAAATGCACCGCTTCCGGTGGATTATGGGGCAGGCCCAGCCGTTGCGCGGCGCGGGCGGCGATTTCCACGGCCAGGTCGTCAGCCGCCATGATCGCCGTATAGGGCTGCCTGGCCGCGGCCTGAACGATGGCTTCAACGGTGGCGGCGGGATCATCGAAACCGATATGCAGGCCGGAGGCGATGACGCTTACCAGGGAGTGTTCGCCGTTGGAGGCGATTTCGATGGGAATATTCAGTTGCCGGGCGGCGTGAATGAAAGGCGCCACCCGGTAACTGTCCGGTGGCGCCACCAGTAAAATGCGTGGTTGCGATGTGTTGTCGATGGTGGTCGATAACCTGCTCTGTCAAACAGACGATGACCGGTGATTAACAACCACCGCCGGCGGCACCGCAGGCGCTGCAGGCACCGCTGCCACCGGTGGCGGCAAACACATTCTTGAACACGAAGCTGGAGCCCAGCCCCTGTTGCACATAATCGATTTCCACACCTTCAAGGTAATTTAATGCGACGGCGTCCACGTAAACATTGAGCTTATCGTCTTGATAGGTCGCGTCGAACT
>JASFMT010000533.1:0-3135 GCA_050117455.1 Gammaproteobacteria bacterium
ACCCCTTGTTTGCCCCTGTGTTTGCCCCTGTGTTTGCGCCTGTGTTTGGCGCTGCAGATAACGAGGCACGCCTCCTCGCGCTCTTGTGCGGGTTTGGCTTCGTGACGGGGAATGTCCCGAATACGCCGTAGCAATACGTCTTAACCTTATTGATGTTCGTTGGTTCATGACATACTTTCCGCTCAGCTACTTTTAATTTGCTGTTTTTGGATTTATTACGGCACTCTTATCCAACTCCACCGGGAGTTTCTTCGCCAGCTTTTTATATTCAATTTTCAAACCTTGAATGACATCAACATACTTAATAGTACGCTGTTCCTTTTGCGCCAGCACGGCCGCCGCTAGCACCGCGTTTCTGATATGTCCACCACAGAGATCCAGTGTTGCTGAAAGTTGATTGACCTGCGCTGCTGTTAACTGATGCTGTGATCCTAAATGGGAATACCACAACGAACGCCGTTCCTGTGGCCCCGGCGCCGGAAAATCAATAATCATATCGATACGCCGGGTAAACGCCGAATCAAATCTTGAGCGACTGTTGCTGGTGAGCAGCACAATACCCTGATAATTTTCGATGCGCTGCAACAAATAATTGGTTTGTGTATTGGCATAGCGGTCATTGGCATCTTTTATATCGGTACGCTTGCCAAATAAAGAATCCGCTTCATCAAACAACAAGATCACATCCGAGCGTTCCGCTTTCGCCAATAAACTCGCCAGATTCTTTTCTGTTTCACCGATATATTTACTCAACACCGATGCCAGATCGACACGATAGAGGGGCATCGTCAATTTCGTTGCCAACCAGGCAGCGGCCAGGGTTTTGCCGGTACCCGATGGACCGATAAACAAACTACGCACGCCCGGTTGGTAACGGGCCGTGAGACTGACACCTAGATTATCAACCAGGGATTCACGATTACGGCAACGCTGCAGTAACAGTTGTAACTCGTTATTCGTTGTTGGCGTAAGAATCAGGGCCTGGTCTTCTATCCTGTCATTAATGGCTTCGGCCAGAGATGCCAGCTGGTCGCTGCAATTAGACCACGCCGCTTTATGAAGATCTTTAAGGGTTTGATGATTGCGTTGATGTAATTCCGCTTCGCGTTTCGCAATGTCTGCCAGCTCTGCGATCCGACCGGCACTGTGTCGATGATCTTTGGCTAAATCTTTGGCCAGCTGTTTATTACTAATATATTGCGACCAGATATGATAACGCTCATCAGGTTTGGGAATCGGCACCAGCCAGTTCATGATCGAATAGGTGTCAGAACCGATAACCCCATCAGGTTCACTAATGACAACAATAGGCCCATCATAACCTGCAAGCTCTGGCAATTGTTGCTGTTCAATAATATTTAATGATAATTTAAACACGGGAAGCATGTTGGCGATGCTACATAAGATACCGATGGGCTCTGACTTGTAGTCCGCTGAATGGATATTCAGGGGAATACTTTGCAAATCTGTTGCTATCAGATTAACAATGGCATTAGCTTCCTGCAGAGAGGTTGATCGTATAATCAACGCACGACGAGAAGTGTTGGCTAACGCTGAGGCGTGACGGAATGCCTGTTGCCTGATTGATTTTGGCAAATAAACATCATCATTCATATTCCCAAGCGAAGTCCCTTTGATTACCTGCCAGCTTCCCTGCATTGCCATGGCTACCGATTGCGGAATTTGCAACGCCTGCTCAGGCGTCGGCACCATGGTATTATTTGTTTGCAGCAAGCCTAATTCCATCGCTTTACCTGAAAGCAAACTGGCGCTAACGCTAACGGCAATTTCTTTAAACTCGCGTTGATCCTGGACCAGCATTGTCAATGCTGACTCTAACAACCCTAAAGTTGGCCGGGACGTACCTACAGGCACTTGTACATAAGCCAGGGCACGTCCCACCATGGCGTCACGTTCGACAGCCAGGCACAACGCCAGGCTAAGGATTTCAACCCAATGTAACTGGTACAGCTGGGCCAGATTGACCAGGGAACGGTCATGATCATGAGGCTGTTGTAAAGTATGCTCTAATAAAGCCAGTAGTTGATCGCCTTGCCTGGGCAATCGATTAAACACGTCATAGAGAAATTGTTCTTCTGCCGTTTCCGGACTAGCAGTTGCCTCACTGAATATTAACTGGGATACACACGCCAGGGTAATATCTTTCAATTCGACGGCCGTGCTGATACCCAGGGATGACAGAACATCACCCGCTTCGTTTCTGTTTGGACTTTGATTTTTTACGGTCTTATCCAGCACAGTCTTTTCATCCATATTCATCTATATATCACTGATAATCAATTCTTTTACACCCTCGCCCTCTCGTTAACCGCTGTTGCGTAACGCTACCTCCTGCTTCCATGCAGTCACCCCTCACGGTATAGGAAACTAATCGTCCAGCACTTTGCGGGCCAGGCTGCGAAGCTGCCTGACCTGCGTTAGTCATTCTTGATTTTCCACATAATAGAACTGCACTACCCTTCCTAACCATGGCACCCAGCCAGGATCGATATCCAGGCCCGCCTTACGCATGTCAATATCGACAGTTCGCATGGGTAAAGTGACATCAAGGTGGGTTTTGGTCACCGCGAGCCTGGCAGGCCTGGCGACCATTTGCCGCAAACCTGTCCTGGCATAACGGCGCAGATAACGCTTGATCGCAAACAAATATGTGCCGGTAATTTGCTGTAAATCGCCGTTGTCTTTCGCTGCCGGCATGAACTTTATGGTTCGCCCTTCCATCAGTTGGCTTACTGCTGCAGGCGTTTTGCCCTGCCAGATCGCCAATACAGCCAATCCGCTGGAGTCACATAACAAGTGCTTGTTGCTCTTGCCAAGCACCCGGCGCGTCACCAGAGTATGCGCCCGATGCTGACTGAACAACGTAGTCAACCAGGACGCCGGCGCAACAAACGGGCAGTAACTATGACTACCAGGCAGTTTATTTTTGGCCGTTAACCAGTCGCAGACACTATCATCAGGATTAATAACTAATTTATTAACACACGCCCATAAAATATGATTCGCCAGGTTCAATTCCGCCAGTAACGGGAAGTTGGTCAGTGTCTCTTGAATACCTAACCGTTGCAGGACATTAATCAACATCGGTAACCCGGCATAGGCTGAATCATTACC
>JASFMT010000534.1:0-3123 GCA_050117455.1 Gammaproteobacteria bacterium
ATGGTTTCGCCGTTGGGTTTTACAACGCGCTGCGCTTGCAGATCCACCGTTAACTGATAACCCTCACTGTCGTGGACTTCCTGGAACAACTGATCGACGACATCATCATCCAGCACGATCGGCAAAATGCCATTTTTAAAACAGTTGTTATAGAAGATATCCGCAAAGCTGGGAGCTATCACCACGCGAAAACCGAAATCCAGCAATGCCCACGGCGCATGTTCCCGTGACGAGCCACAGCCAAAATTCTTGCGGGCCAGTAAAATCTTCGCACCCTGATAGCGGGTCTGATTCAACACGAAATCCGGATTGACGGGACGGTTGCTGTTGTCCTTACCCGGCTCACCGTGATCCAGGTAGCGCCACTCATCAAACAGGTTTGGCCCAAAGCCGGTACGTTTGATCGACTTTAAAAACTGCTTGGGAATAATGGCATCGGTGTCCACATTAGAGCGGTCCAAAGGCGCGACGATCGCCGTTAAGGTTTCAAATTTTTCCATGTTTTACCTTCCTGCTTTCAACGCAAAGGCACAGAGAACGCAATAAAAATCTTTCATTGAACATTGCATTCTTTGGCGACTTTGCGTTATTGCGTTAGTTATTTCAAAGTCCTCTCACATCAACAAAATGTCCGTGGATGGCCGCAGCAGCTGCCATGGCCGGACTCACCAGGTGGGTACGCCCACCCTGGCCTTGCCGGCCTTCAAAGTTACGGTTCGAGGTGGAGGCACAGCGTTCGCCCGCTTCCAGCCGGTCTGCGTTCATCGCCAGGCACATGGAACAACCGGGTTCGCGCCATTGGAAACCGGCTTCCAGAAAAATTTTGTCGAGCCCCTCCTCTTCCGCCTGTTTTTTTACCAGGCCCGAGCCCGGCACCACCATCGCCAGCTTCAACCGCTGCGACACTTTTTGGCCATTGACCACTTTAGCCGCGGCGCGCAAATCCTCGATGCGGGAATTGGTACAGGAACCGATGAAGACTTTATCCACTTCGATATCAGTCATGGGCGTGTTCGCGGTCAAGCCCATATACTTTAACGCGGCCCGCATTCCTTCACGGCGCGTGGCATCGGTTTCCCGGTCGGGATCCGGTACCTTGTTATTTATAGAAACTACCATTTCCGGCGATGTGCCCCAGGTAACCTGGGGTTCAATGCTGGCGGCATCGATATGAACCTCATTGTCAAACGCCGCACCATCATCGCTGCGCAACGCGCGCCATGTGTTGACGGCCTGTTCCCACATTTCACTCGAAGGTGCATAAGGACGGCCTTTAACAAACTCGATGGTTTTATCATCCACCGCCACCATGCCGGCTCGGGCACCGGCTTCAATGGCCATGTTGCACACCGTCATCCGCCCTTCCATGGATAATGCTTGAATGGCACTACCCCCAAATTCGATGGCATAACCGGTGCCTCCGGCAGTACCAATCTCACCAATAATAGCCAACACAATATCCTTGGCGGTCACACCGGGCCCCACTTCGCCATCGACGCTCACCAGCATGTTCCTGGATTTTTTCTGGATCAGGCATTGGGTGGCCAACACATGCTCTACTTCCGATGTACCAATCCCAAACGCCAACGCACCAAACGCACCGTGCGTTGACGTATGGGAATCACCACACACCACGGTCATGCCCGGCAAGGTCGCACCCTGCTCCGGACCAATGACATGCACGATACCCTGGCGGGCATCATCCATTTTGAATTCGGTAATGCCGTACTCCAGGCAATTTTGATCGAGGGTATCCACTTGCAACCGGGACACCGGGTCAACAATACCTTTGTCCCGATCGCTGGTGGGCACGTTATGATCCGGCGTTGCCAGGTTGGCGCTGACCCGCCACGGTTTGCGGCCCGCCAGGCGCAGACCTTCGAATGCCTGAGGTGACGTGACCTCATGCACCAAATGACGATCGATATAAATCAAGCAAGTGCCGTCTTCCTGTTGCCGCACTACGTGGGAATCCCACAATTTATCGTAAAGGGTTTTACCTGCCATGATGCGTTCCTTGTCCTACCTTCAATATTGACCTTAACAATACGTCAACAATTAACATTACACAAATTCATATTTTTCATATATTCTATAAATAATTGGAATACTAAAGCGCTCAACCAAACCATTTGTCACATGGACACCGCCAGCCTTAAAACCTTTCTCGCCATTGCCGACACCGGCTCGTTTTCCCTCGCCGCAGAACAGTTATTTCTGACGCAACCGGCCATCAGCAAGCGAATGCGAGCACTGGAGGACGAACTGGGCACCCGGCTATTTGACCGCGTAGGCCGTCAAACCCTGCTCACGCCTGCCGGCGAGGTGTTTTATCAGCGGGCGCAGGGCATTTTGCAACAACTGGAAGACAGTCAGCGGGAAATCGACAATCTCAGCGGCAAGGTCAGCGGTACATTGCATGTCGGTACCAGTCATCATATTGGCCTGCACCGGTTGCCGCCGTTGTTAAAACGCCTGCACCAGCAATACCCCGACCTGAACCTGGATATCCATTTCAAGGATTCCGAGGCCGTGTATCAGGATGTACTGAGCGGCAAACTGGAGCTGGGCGTCATTACCATTCCGGCCACACCGGATGGAGAGCTGGATACGCAAACCCTGTGGCCGGATCCCCTGGAATTCGTGGTGGCCCGCGCCCACCCGCTGGCACAAAGCAGTAACGCTAAAAAACGCGTAACCCCCAAAGAACTGTGCCAGTTCGACGCGATCCTGCCCGCCCAAAATACCTACACGCGCCAAATCCTGGAAGCCGCGTTCGATAAACTCGGCTACCGCATCAAGACAGCACTGTCCACCAATTACCTGGAGACCAATAAAATGCTGGTGACGGTGGGACTGGGCTGGAGTCTATTGCCGCGCACCATGGTGGATAAGGAACTGCGGGCCATCAATGTGCCGAAACTGCAATTGCAGCGCAACCTGGGAATTGTCCGGCACCCGAAACGCACGCTTTCCAACGCTGCCAGGATACTGCTGGAGTTGCTGAATAATAGCTAGTTCATCACTTGGGAAACGTCATAATGACTTTGACTTCCGAGCGTTCCCGCACCTGCGATAGCGGAACGTAGGCGATGGCATTGGGATGGCGTTCAACGTAGGAAA
>JASFMT010000535.1:0-3120 GCA_050117455.1 Gammaproteobacteria bacterium
ACTTTAGTTCATTACCACCTGGCGGCCGTTCAATGGCTGGGTAGGACGGGCATTATCGCCAATGACTTTGTTGAACTTGGCAATTTGTTCCCGGGATGCTTCGATAGGCTCCTTCATCACGAACCAGTTAACACCTTCACTGCACGGGGGTGTTGTGAGCGATCCCATGAAGTGGCCGAACTGTTTCTTACCGGGCAACAGGTTGGCCGCGTTGAGGCTAACCCCGGACAACATTTGTTTGGAGCCACCCTGTTTTGGCATTTTTTCCCAGGCCTTATCCAGTTCCGGATTGTTCTTACCCTCTTTGAAAAACACACCGACAACAGCCAGTTCTCCCTTGTCGTTTTTATGCACCAGGTGCATTTCCATGGGATAAGGCTTGCCGTTTACCGTGTTCTCACTGGGTGTGTGAAAATGAAATTGCGCCAGGTTATATTGCTGACCTTGCACTTTGATCGCACTACCGTTACCGTAATTTACCTGGACGGTGTGACCATTATTGACAATTTCCGGTTCGATATCTTTGTAGATAAACTGGATATCACCCAGGTCGGCTTCTTTGAGGTTGCCAAAGTTTAGATCAATGGGTGACTGGACATTACCGGTTTTGCAGGTGGCGAATTTTTTATCCAGATCACCCCAGTGTGCGGGGCCCTCGTGTCCCTGATACCCCCAATGACTGCCTCCCCCCGCAACAGCACTTGCTGCCAGTGTACCGCCTATCAAAATAGCCGCTAACTTTCTTACTGTCATTTTGCTCTATCCTCCTAACTTTTTTATGACTAATTATTGTCCTGGCGCCGAACCATCTTCCTGTAAAACAACGCCATAGACGCTCCGCAAGGGGCAATAAAATAATCCTATTGGCCCATTAGGTCAATGGTATTCGCTTATAACGAAACGCCATTTTGCGATTGTGGTCTTATCGCGGCCAGCAACTAACAAACGGAATGACGAATTAGACTTTGTTTAAAATTTTTACCTGGAGGGTTGATCAAAATCATTCGTGTGACAGTCAGAATAATTATCATCAATGTTATCCACCGCATCAAAACTGACGACTAACTTTAACCAAATTGAGGCATGTAACAATGAGAAAAAACCTGATAGCCGGTTTCATCACCCTGAGTCTGTTATTCATTAGTCCAGCCTGGGCAGAGGACCAGCCTACCGTCGTGGATATTAAACGCATGTCGCTGGATGTCGCCCTGCGTATCGCCAAGGCAACGATTGATCAGTGCCGCAAGGAAGGTGTTCAGGTTGCCGTCACCGTCGTTGACCGCGGGGGCCATCCGCAGGTGGTGCTGCGTGACGTGCTGGCGCAGGACCTGACCTTGCGCATCAGTAAAATGAAAGCCTACACCGCCATGTCATTTAATATGGCGACATCGGAAATGGAAGACCGCTTCACACAGCCGTTTTCCATCGGCAAAGTGGAAGGGTTGGTAATGTCAGCCGGCGGTGTGCCGATCCAGGCCAGCGGGAATATCATCGGTGGCGTGGGTGTCAGTGGCGCTCCCTCTGGCGAGATCGACGAAAAGTGCGCCAAAGCCGGGGTGGATGCGGTCCAGGTTGACCTTGAAATGGCGACGATGTAATCAAATCTTTCCACGTTCATCCATGGCGGATCTGATAAAATGCCGCCATGGATGTTTCCTATATTCTTGAAGATCTCAACGACGCCCAACGCGACGCGGTATGCACCACCGCGCAAAATACGCTGGTGCTGGCCGGTGCCGGCAGCGGCAAAACCCGAGTACTGGTCCACCGCATTGCCTGGATGATCCAGACCGAGGGCGCATCGCCTTTTAATATCCTCGCCGTTACTTTCACCAACAAAGCCGCCGGCGAAATGCGCGCCCGTATCGAACAACTGTTGCATATGCCGGTGAGCGGCATGTGGGTGGGTACCTTCCACTCCCTGGCCCACCGTTTGTTGCGGTTGCACTGGCAGGACGCCGGCTTGCCCCAAAACTTCCAGATTCTCGATAGCGATGACCAGTACCGGGCCATCCGCCGGGTATTAAAAAGCCTGGATCTCGATGAAGCCCGCTGGCCACCACGACAGGCGCAATGGTTTATCAATGGCCGCAAGGATGAAGGCCAGCGCCCGCAACATATCGAAACCGTCGGCGACCCGTACCAGCAGCAAATGGTACGCATCTATCAGGCCTATGAAGAATTTTGCCAACGCGCCGGTGTAGTGGATTTCGCCGAGTTGTTGTTGCGCGCCCATGAACTATGGCTGCACAAACCCCATTTGCTGGAACATTACCAACAACGCTTTAAATATATCCTGGTGGATGAATTTCAGGACACCAACGCGATCCAGTACGCCTGGATTCGGCTGTTGGCCGGGAAAGACACTCACGTCTTTGCCGTGGGCGACGATGATCAGTCCATTTACGGCTGGCGCGGTGCGCGGGTGGAAAATATTCAGCAATTCAGCAAGGATTTTCCCAATACTCATATCGTGCGCCTGGAACAAAACTACCGCTCCACTGCCAACATTCTCAATGCCGCCAATGCCCTCATTGCCAACAACGATGAGCGGTTGGGTAAAAACCTGTGGACCGAGGGTGAACAGGGAGATCCCATTCATCTGTACCGGGCCTTCAATGAACAGGACGAAGCCCGTTACATCGTCGATAAAATTCAGGACTGGGTGGACCAGGGCGGACGCTATGATGAGTGCGCCGTATTATACCGTTCCAACGCGCAATCCCGGGTTCTGGAAGAAGCTTTACTCTACGAGAACATCCCTTACCGGGTATACGGTGGTTTACGATTTTTTGAACGGGCGGAAATCAAGGACGCGCTGGCTTACGTAAGGCTGCTGGCCCATCAACATGATGACGCAGGGTTTGAACGAATCGTTAACACGCCCACCCGGGGTATTGGCGAGAAAACCCTTTCCGTCATCCGTAACCACGCACGCCAGAACAGCATTTCATTGTTTGAAGCCAGCCGACAGGTTATTTCGCAAAACATGTTGAGCGCCCGCGCCTTAAACGCGGTGAAAAACTTTGTCTCCCTTATCGAATCCATGGCCGTGGAAACCAGGGACATGGCGTTGCACGAAATCGTGGAACACGCCATTCATGCCAGCACCTTGTATGA
>JASFMT010000536.1:0-3111 GCA_050117455.1 Gammaproteobacteria bacterium
GGGCCGTTTTCAACTGGATGCTTCGGCCGATTCCCTGGTCCTGGAACATGACCAGGCTCTTAAATACTATCGTTCCATCCGCGCCCGTTATGGCTCGGACGATTTTCTGATTGTTACGTACAGTCCCCAGGGCGATCTGTTTAGCGGGGCCAACCTCGCCGAGTTGGAACGGTTGCGCGATGATTTGTTACAACTCAAACGCGTCAAGTCCGTTACCAGTATTCTGGATGTACCACTGATCGATAGCCCGCCGGTAACGTTATCCGAGTTACGCCGCCAGATTCGGACCCTGTCAATGCCCAGTACCGATAAGCAACTGGCCAAACAGGAGTTCCTCACCAGCCCCCTGTACCGCGATCTTATTTTGTCGGAGGACGGTGAAACTACCGCACTCCAGGTAAATTTACAACGCGATGAGAAGTACGAAAAATTACTGCAGCAGCGTAATACGTTGCGTGAGCAACAATTCTCCGGCTCACTAACCGAGCAAGAACAACAGCGCCTTGAAAAAGTAGAAACGGAATACAAACGCTATACCGCCAGGTTAACCGAACAGGAGCGCCGGGATATTGCCGCGGTACGGGAGATTCTTGATCGTTACCGCGACAATGCGACCATTTACCTGGGTGGCATCCCCATGATCGTGGCGGACATGATCAAGTTTATCGAGCACGATATCCAGGTTTTCGGGCTGGGGGTTTTATGTTTCCTGATCCTGTTGTTGGGATTTTCGTTTAAGAAACCGCGCTGGATTTTAGTACCCATGCTGATTTGCTTCGCCGCCGGTATCGGCATGGTGGGCTTTCTCGGTTTACTGGAATGGCGGGTCACCGTGGTGTCATCCAATTTTATTTCCCTGTTGCTGATTATCACGTTGTCGCTCACCATTCACCTCATCGTTCGATACCAGGAATTGCAGACTGCTGACCGAAGTATTACAGAAAAACAACTGCTGCAGGAAACCATCCGCACCAAAGCCATCCCGTCATTCTATACGGCAATCACTACCATGGTGGCATTCGGTTCGTTACTGGTCAGCGGCATCCGGCCGGTAATTGATTTCGGCTGGATGATGGTTTATGGCGTTGCGCTGGCGTTGGTGCTCGCGTTCCTGATTTTTCCCGCCACGTTACGGTTTTTATCCCCGGGAGAACCGACACTGCGCCGCCTGGACGTTTCCGGAAAAATCACCCACTTCTTCGCCGATGTGGTTCAGCAATACAGCAAACCCACACTGGCTATCTACGCGCTGGTCGCCGCCGCAAGCGTTTACGGTGTTACCCAGTTGTCCGTTGAAAATCGCTTCATTGACTATTTCAAGGATGATACGGAGATTTATCAGGGTATGGTGACTATCGACCGCAAACTCGGTGGCACCACGCCCATGGACGTGGTACTGGATCCGGATACGGACTTTAAGCAAATGCAACGGGAAATGGCCGGGGCCGAAGATAATCCTGACGCAGAGCAAAACGCAGCGGCAGGTATCAGCGGCAACAGTTACTGGTTCAACATTTTTCAGCTGCAAACCGTCGGTGAAATCCACGATTATCTTGAGAGCCTGCCGCAGACCGGCAAAGTGCTGTCCATTGCCACGACCATGGATTTACTCAGCCAGATCAACAACGGCCCGCTGGATAATTTTTCCTTGTCCATTATGTATAAACGATTACCTGGCGAGATGCGCGATTCCCTGTTCGACCCGTATATGTCCAGGGACGGCAACCAGGTCCGGTTCGCCATTCGTATTTACGAAACGGATCCCAATCTAAAACGCCAGCAGTTGCTGGATAAAATTCGCAACGAACTGGTGAACAAATTTGACCTGGAACCGCAACAGGTGAATATCACCGGTATGGTGGTGTTGTATAACAACATGCTGCAAAGCCTGTTTAAATCCCAGATATTAACCATTGGTGTGGTATTTCTGGCGATCCTGATCATGTTCATAGTGTTATTCCGTTCATTTTACGTATCCATACTGGCCATTGTGCCCAATATCATCGCGGCGGGTTCTGTACTGGGGCTGATGGGAATAACCGGCATACCCCTGGATATCATGACCATTACCATTGCGGCCATTACGATCGGTATTGCTGTTGACGACACCATTCATTATATCCATCGCTTCAGTGAGGAATGGAAACAGGATGGGGATTATTGGGCGGCGGTCAAACGCAGTCACCTGGGTGTGGGACGGGCGATGTTTTATACGTCGATTACCATTACCCTGGGCTTTTCTATTCTGGTGCTGTCCAACTTTATCCCGACCATTTATTTTGGACTGTTAACCGGCGTGGCCATGATGGTCGCCATGGTGGCAAACCTTACGCTATTGCCGTTATTGCTGGTTACCTTCAAGCCCCTGGGTCGTTCGCACAACGCCGGTTAGACCACGGATAATAATAAACAAAAGCGCAACAGGAAACGATCGGATTAATTAAGATCAATAGCGTATTCGCGCAACACTTCCAGGGGAACGACATCCAGTGCTTTTTTATGGGTCCGCCGTAAATAGACTCTTGGCGCCATGCCTTCATTATATGCCTCCCACCAGCGCGCGGCGCATAAACACCAGCAGTCGCCCGGGTTCAGGCCGGGGAATTCAAACTGCGGCACCGGTGTGGATAAATCGTTACCCTTGAACCGGGAATACTCTAAAAATTCCCGGCTCGCGGCGATACAAACCGTATGGGATCCCATGTCTTCGGCACTGGTGTTACAGGAACCGTCACGAAAAAAACCGGTTTGCGGATCTTCACCACACTGTTCCAGCGGCTCATCATATACGTTTAGTGGTTCATCCATTGGTTCTGTTCCTTGGCAGGGATTTTATGCGCGAATCATTGGTACCAACTTTATCATTCCCGGAATTCGCTTCCAACCGTCGCTTAATCGCAGCAATATCGGCATTTTGAATAAGGGTAATTATGTTGTGGTAACGGGAATGAAATCCGTAACCACCGTTTACCATCTCATCAATGGCTTCGGCTTTCGACCAACCCTCAAACACGATACGGTAAAACGCCACGACTGCGCCGGTACGATCGGCACCCGCTTGACAGTGCACCACCACCGGCTTCTGGCTGTTATCAATCACCTTGAGCGCCG
>JASFMT010000537.1:0-3087 GCA_050117455.1 Gammaproteobacteria bacterium
AATCAATAATTTAAGAGCGTTTAAGTGCCGAATTGGCGGATTTGTGCAGTATTGGGAAAAATAGGTTTGACCTGGAGGTATTAAATTTTGTGGCGCGGTTATCTAGATTGGCCACCTCCAATTGATCGTCGGAATGACTAATTAAGCTCGAGCGCATATGACCGCGTAGGCAGCATACGCAGCAATATTGTGATTACGCCGTTCGTGCGATGTGACAAGCTGTTACTCCTGAAGCAGGTTTCAGTTTATAGAATTAAAATTATTTACTGGCAAAGTAGGCGGCCAGGTTTTCAATATCCTGCTCGCTCAGTTTTTCCACAAACCGCTGCATCATCACATTTTTACGGGCACCGCTTTGAAAATCATGGATATGCTGTTTGAAGGTTTCCACGTCCATACCGGAAATTTTTGCTTGCGGTATGCCATTGCCTTCTCCATCAATGCCATGACAAATGGCGCATTGGGTGGCTTTTATTCGTCCTGCTTCTATGTCAGCAGTGTGTGCATTATTTGATATTATTGTTAAAAGGATTAGTGAATTTACGCTGAAACATAAGCGTTTGGTGCTCATCGGTACAACCTCCATCATTACTGCTAAAGAAGATGGAATATTCTTCTTTATGATAAGTGTGCGGCACGAAAGAGTAAATTTCTTTGACCTTCATCAACGACATTGGTGTTCGCGTATATAATGCACTGAAAATTTTAGATTTATGCGTAAGTAGAGTGTTCTGCATATTGGGAAGCATAGCAGGCTAACTCATTAATAATCAAATGGCAGGCAGGGTGATATCGTTTTACCTGTCAATCGCACTGATTTGCGAACCAGTTCCTTATTGTGTACGTTAGCTGGACGATATCGAAATGACGGGTGCTAATATAAGGTTTCCCTCGTTGGTTATTTAGTACTTGCGCGGGTGATAGATTTCGCAGATTCATGTTTCTGACGCGTATTAAAACACCGTTTTTTATGAAATTTCCCGTCGACGGCTCCCTGTCATAGTCCGCGCGGGAAACCAGACTTCCGAAATCGAAATGTACGCCACCGCTACAATCCACGGTAATTTCTTTCAATTAACTTTTTGAAAAAACGTATATTTAGCGTAAGGAACGTTATGAGAGTAGCTGTTGTATTATTACACTTTCTGTTACTGGCTACAGCGGCAATCGCAGATGAAAGCGAAAAGTGGTATCGCGATGGCCGGCCTGTTTCTGAAGAGGATATGCCTCGCAATATGGGGCTAATCGATGGCTTCGGCGCGCAGTTGGCTTTGACCACCGATGAATCGTTTTTCGAACGATGGGCGATGCCCGGAGGCGTTCCAAGTATAACTCCGGTTAACAGGGTGTCCAAGGGCGTGTTGGTTTATGCGGTCACTTTTTTCACAAACCCGGGAATGGAAAATGGGTACGCCAGGTTAACCGGGTCATACAAAGTATTTCGTCCCGATGGCAGTATGTATGCCGAACATGATAATTTGCCGGTCTTACCGAATAACTTTCAGTTTATTGAAGACTACATATATCTGTCTGTCGCAAAGCTCGGCATTACGTTTGAACCACAGGACCAATCGGGTACCTATAAAGTTCTAAGTATAATTAGAGATGAAGTGAAGGATGCCGAACTGGTTTTGGTATCGGATATTGTGGTTGATCAATGATCCCGGTACACCGGCCACTTGAAAAATAATTCACAACGCGTCGCTGTTGTTTTTATGGTTTTCCATAACCTTTTGTATCTTTTGCGATTTTAAACGCCGACCATCAATAGTTCTCATCTTGTCCAGTCTGGACGCTTGCCTGTTTCTGCTGTTTGCGTAAACTTACTAAATGACCCAAAGAAATTTTTCCAGGCGACATAAAATGCCTGTTTTCGTTCGTGAAGCATTAACTAGAGAAAACCGTGTGGGATGCTTATAAAAGCCGGCCGCCCTGTTAGCAGAATGATTATATTGGCTGGATTAGCCAGGCTGAAAAGCAGGAAGGGAAACGTAAGCGGTTTGACCAAATGATCGATGAACTGGAAAAGGGCAGTGTTTACATGGACATGAAATACAACCCCACGTAGTTGAAACGTGATGGCCCGATGGTTTGTCTGTTGTTCGAGATATCAGTCAGCAACATCTGGGCAAGGGAAACTAACAATAATGACTTCGAAAATGAGTTTGAATTTTGGGATATAGAGTGTATAGGGCAGCGTGCATTAGCCATGTTTATTAGTAGTCTGGAGCTATTTAAGATCGGTATTGGGCCTTCCAGCTCCCACACCCTGGGGCCGATGGTTGCGGCCAAAAAATTTGTTGAGCATTTAAGGCGCCATGGTACCTCGAAATTGCAGTCAGATAGCGCGTATCTTCGTTGCACGCTTAAAGGATCGTTGGCGTTTACCGGCAAGGGACATTGCACCGATAGTGCGATTTTGCTCGGATTACATGGTTGCTCACCAGCGGAACTGGCAGACAAGGATGTCGATAGCCTGGTGGATGAGCTAGGCAAGGCAGATCATGTAAAAATATCTGATACCTGGTCAGTGGTATTTCGTGCCGGCGACCATATTGTTTTTGATCAAGGAGATCCTTTGCCAGAGCATCCGAACGGGATGATATTTGAATTGCTAGATGAAAATGGCCAGGTATTGTTGTCGGAAACCTGTTTTTCCATCGGCGGTGGATTTATTAATACGCTGGCTGAAATCAGTGACCTGAAGGCGCCACTCAAAATGCAATCCATGGCTGATTGTGCCTATCCCTTTGATTCGGCCAACGCCATGTTACAAATGGCGAAAGATAGTAAACAGTCTATTTCCGCCATGAAACGGGCCAACGAATGCGACCATATGCCCGAGAGAACTCTCAACCAAGGCCTTGATGCCATCTGGCAAGCCATGGAAAAGTGTCTGACACGGGGTTTGTCCACGGAGGGCATATTGCCCGGTGGTCTTGATTTACCCCGGCGCGCAAGAAAATTGTATGAACAGTTAAAGGACGATCCGGATAAAGCAACGGTGAATGACTGGTTATGTGCCTATGCCATGGCGGTCAACGAAGAAAACGCCGCCGGTCATATGGTCGTTACCGCGCCGACCAA
>JASFMT010000538.1:0-3073 GCA_050117455.1 Gammaproteobacteria bacterium
CGTAAATGCCAGTCAATTAGTTCTGGTTGATCTGCAAACCCGCCTGCTTAAGGTAATGAGCAACCGCAGCAAATTGTTGCGTAACTGCGAAATATTGATCAAAGCGGCCAACATCCTCTCTGTTCCCATTTTAGCAACTGAACAATATCCCAAAGGATTGGGAACAACGGACCCGGCTCTCAGTGACATTTGGCCTGACAACATGCAACCGGTGGCAAAGACCTGCTTTTCCTGTTGTGGTTCCGACAACTTTAAGAAAACGTTGACTGACATTAATAAAGACCAAGTCATTCTCGCCGGGATAGAAGCACACGTTTGTGTGCTGCAAACGGCGTTGGATCTACTAAAAGACGGTAAACAGGTCTTCGTCGTAGCAGACGCGGTGGACTCTCGCTCGGCGGACAACAAACAACTGGCACTTGATCGCCTGCGTCAATCAGGCGCTATCGTAATCCCAACCGAGTCTGTACTATTTGAATGGCTGCAGGACGCCACGCATGAAAATTTCAAAAGCGTCACCGCGCTTATACGTTGAGAAAACGTTGAATCTTTCATAAAGACATTTTAAAAACATTTAAAAAATGCTCAAAGCCCAAGGGATTGGCTATCCGCCAGTCTTTGGATACCGTGAAACAACAAAAAACATCTCCTACCAAAAGTATTCTTCGAATAGCGTTGCAACCGCGCAACTGGCCGCTGGCTATCGGTTTTGTTTTGCTCCGTGTTGTCATTACGCTGCCATTTCCAATGTTGCTTCGGATAGGCAAAGGTATTGGTCGCTTAATGTACCTTTTTGCCAGACAGCGCCGCCGTATTACTGAAATTAATATCGGCTTGTGCTTTCCTGAATTAAGCCAGCATGAACGAAACCAATTAACCAGAAAAACCTTTGAGTCGATTGGTATTGCGGTATTGGAAACACCTCTAGCCTGGTGGGCTGACTGGTCCAGGTTAAAATCCCTGGCCCATTTTAACGGCTATGAACATATAATCAGGGCCAAAGAAGAAGGGCACAGCATTTTATTGTTGGGTGCCCATTTCACAGACCTGGAAATTGGCGGTACTTTGATGGCCACGCGTCAACCCACCGTTAATATGTATAAAAGACATCGTAACCCGCTATTTGAAGCGGTTATGCGAAAAAACCGCGAAAGGCAACTGGCCGGACTGATACAACGCCATGACGTGCGCAGCTTCGTACGCACGCTAAATGCCGGCAAAGTTTGCTGGATTGCACCAGATCAGGATTTTGGGCGCCGTAGCTCTGTGATAGTACCGTTTTTAGGGGTACCGGCTGCGACCACGACGGCAACGGCGCGTATCGCCAAAATGAGTAACGCGGTGGTTATTCCTTTTTTTCCAATCCGCCGTCGCGATGCCAGCGGTTACGATCTAATAATATTACCACCGATGCAAAATTTTCCATCCGGTGACGACGAGAAAGATGCAGCTTATATCAATAAGGTAATTGGCGATCAAGTTAAACTGGCCCCAGACCAGTATTTGTGGTTGCATCGCCGGTTTAAAACCCGCCCGGAGGGTGAACCGCCGCTGTATCCGCCGAAGCGAAAAAGAAAATGATGTCTGATTCCGCGGACCATCCCAGCCAGCATAATAAACAACCTTCAAAAGCGGGGTTTATTCGTTACCGTATTTTGTTGCTGGTATTGTGGCCCGCGTTGTTGTTGTATACAGCTTTCCAGGCAATCCGCTTCGGCCAGTGGTCCTATCTTCTGCAGCGCCTTGGCATTTATTTTAATATTGTCGGACCAACCGAATTCTGGATTCATGCCGCCTCGGTGGGCGAAGTTAACGCCGCAGCACCGTTGATTCATGCTATTAGAAAGAAACACCCGAACATAACGGTTTTGCTGACAACCACAACACCGACCGGCGCCGAGACAGCGAAGCGCTTCATCGCAAAACTTGACAATCCACAGTCTGTTGTAAATTGTTACCTGCCGCTGGACTACCGTTTATCAGTAAAGCGTTTATTGCGACGCACATCCCCCCGATGCCTGCTGGTGATGGAAACGGAGATCTGGCCAAATCTGTTTCGTTGCTGCCACGAACAAAATGTTTTATTGATAACAATTAACGGGCGCCTGTCACAGCGAACGTTGCATACAGCCGCCTGGATTAAATCCCTCTACCGCTCCACACTACACTATTCATCGCTCATATTGACGCGCTCCGACCATGACAGCAAGAACTACATTGCGCTGGGCGCAGCTCCGCAAAAGGTAAAAACCATAGGCAATATCAAGTTCAGCGCCCGGTTTAATGTTCCGGACAAGGGAAACCACCCGTTCAATCACCGCCGTTACGTATTGGCGGCATCAACCCACGATAACGAAGAGCAACTGATTACCCAGCTCTGGAAACAGCACAGCGGCCGGTTTTCAGATTGTCTACTGGTGATTGCCCCCCGGCACCCTAAAAGAATTGAAACTATTCTTCAGCAACTGAAACCTGCACAACTTAATATCGCAGTTCGCAGCCGCAATGATTCCATCGATGAAAACACACAAATTTATATCGTCGATACGCTGGGTGAACTGATTCAGTTTATGGTCCACGCGGATATCGTGTTCATGGGGGGATCGCTGGTACCCACCGGGGGTCATAACATTCTCGAACCGGCGGTATTGTCAAAGGCCATTGTTTTTGGCCCATACATGCATAACTTCGCCGATGAAGCCAGCCAGTTCCTCAATCACGATAGCGCAGTGCAAGTGGACAGCGTCAGTGAATTAGGCGATGTCATTGGGTCACTGCTGGAAGACGAGCGGCGGCGCCGGGAATTAGGCGCCAATGCCAGAGCATTCATTGAAAGTCAGCAAGACGCCGCCGACCGGTACGTCGCGGAAATCGATAAGCTATTAAAAAACAGTGAACAATCCACGGACGGATAGCGGTGCAAATCCAGCAGTAACAGCGGCGGGGGGTCAACTCTCAGGCATCGCTAAACACCTGTAAAATCAAAGCTGGGTGTAGCCAGCCATCAAGGTTTTCCAGTCATTGTCAGAAAAATTTAATGCGCTATTTTGCGCTTTTAACTTGTCAATGGAGC
>JASFMT010000539.1:0-3072 GCA_050117455.1 Gammaproteobacteria bacterium
AGTTATCTGGAGGGTTGCACGGCACCCATGCGCGACGAAAATCAGTTGCACGCGGCCGTGGTGGAATTGGTGGCTATGGAAGACGCGCAAATCAAATATTCCACGGTGCAAAACTGGTATCCGGGCAATTCTGAAGGCAAAGGGGGTATCTACAACTTCGTGACCAAACGGGGTGAATGTCGCGGTGATCGTTCGCGTATTTCCTGGACGCAAGTGGAGACCGGTTCGGCCATTACCTGGAAATATCCCAGTTGCATACTGCGGGGCAAAGATTCCGTGGGTGAGTTTTATTCGGTAGCGGTGACCAAAGGTAAACAGCAAGCCGACACCGGCACTAAGATGATACACATGGGTGAAAACACCCGCAGCACCATCGTGTCTAAAGGCATATCCGCGCAGCGCGGGCAAAACGCCTATCGGGGCCTGGTGCGCATGACGCCCAAAGCGGAAAATGCCCGCAACCACACCCAGTGCGATTCCTTGCTGATCGGAGATCAATGTGGCGCGCATACTTTTCCTTATATGGAGGTGCGCAATCCCACCGCCAAAGTGGAACACGAAGCCACGACCTCCAAAATTTCCGAAGACCAGTTATTTTATTGCCGCCAACGGGGACTGTCGGAAGAAGACGCAGTGTCTATGATCGTCAACGGCTTCTGCAAAGAGGTTTTTAACGAGCTGCCCATGGAATTTGCGGTGGAAGCGCAAAAACTGCTGAGCATCACGTTAGAAGGCGCTGTGGGCTAAACGGCGCGGATCGAATTAACGAGGAATTATCTATGTCAAAAGAAGTGTCAAAAAACGAATCAAATACCCTGCTAAGCATCCAAAATCTGTGCGTGTCCGTGGAAGGCAAACCCATTCTCAAAGGGGTGAACCTGGAAATCAAGGCCGGTGAAGTCCATGCCATTATGGGGCCCAATGGAGCCGGTAAGAGCACCTTGGCTAATGTACTTGCCGGACGCGAAGGCTATGAAGTCACCGATGGCAAGGTTCTGTTTGCCGGCGAAGATATATTTGAACTGGAGACGGAAGAACGTGCCCACAAAGGCTTGTTTCTGGCCATGCAATACCCGGTGGAATTGCCGGGAGTTAATAATGCCAACTTCATGCGCTCTGCCTTAAATGCTATTCGGGTGGCCCGTGGAGAACCGGAACTGGATGCTGTCTCGTTCTTGAAGCTGGTGCGCGAGAAAATCAAAACGGTGGACATGGACGAAAAGTTTTTAAAACGTTCGGTGAACGCGGGTTTCTCCGGTGGCGAGAAAAAACGCAACGAAATTCTGCAAATGGCTATGTTGGAACCCAAACTGGCGGTATTGGATGAAACCGATTCCGGGCTGGACATCGATGCGTTACGCATTGTCGCCAACGGCGTGAACATGTTGCGCAGTCCCGAGCGGGCCATGATTGTGGTCACCCACTACCAGCGGCTGCTGGACTACATCGAACCGGATTTTGTCCATGTACTGGCAAGTGGGCGCATCGTCCGTTCCGGAGATAAATCACTGGTGGCGGAGCTGGAGGAAAAAGGCTACGGCTGGCTTGAAAAAGAGGTCGCGGCATGAACGCAGTCACCACCACCCTGGAAAAATATCAACACTTGATCGAGACCGAGCAACCGAGGTTGCCCGGCGCCGATTTGCCCTGGCTGCAGGCACAACGCGAGCAGGCGGTGCAGCGGTTTTTGCAAACGGGTTTCCCCACTCGTAAAAGCGAGGCGTGGCGTTATAGCAATGTAAGTTCATTGCTGGATAAAAGCTTTGTGCCGCCCGGGCAAGGTGGAACTATATCAGCCGTTAAAAACGACTTGCTGGCAGACTCACAAAAGCAGCGCATCGTGTTTGTCAATGGAAGATTTTCCCAGCCGTTGTCACAGTTGCAAGGTTTACCCCATGGGGTTTACATCGCCGGTTTGCAGCAAGCCATGAGCGAACGCGGCGACTTACTGCAAAAAATCCTGCAACGAAGCCCCCAAGGTGAATTTCACGCCTTCAACGATCTCAACACGGCATTGTTTGCCGATGGTCTGGTGTTTTATCTGGAAGAAAATGTCAGCCTGCAGGAACCCATCGAAGTGGTGTATTTAGTCAATGATACAACCACTGAGAGTCATCCTTACGTCTTGTCACCGCGAAACCTGGTGTGGCTGGAAGCCGGGGCTAAAGCAACTCTGGTTGAGCGCTATGCCGGTGAGGGCGACAATGCCTATTTCACCAACGGCGTCGGTGAGATTGTGTTAAACGCGGGCGCACAGTTGGAACATTACCGCCTGCAGGAAGAAAATCAGGCGGCGTATCACATCAGTACTTTGTTTGTGCATCATGAAGCGAAAAGCCAATACCAGGGCAATACCATTGTGCTGGGCGGTAGATGGTCACGCACCGATTATAATGTGGATTTTCACGGTGAGCAGGCACAAAGCCGGTTGGATGGCTTGTATCTGGTTAATGACAAGCAACTGTCTGATATCCACTTGAACATCAATCACGCGGTGCCAAATTGTGCCAGCGAACAGGATTTTAGGGGTATCTTACTGGGGACCGGTCGCGGGGTCTTCGACGGCCTGATCAAGGTGGCCGAGCAGGCGCAACACACCGAAGCCCATTTGCACAATGCCAATCTTATGTTGTCACGCAGTGCGGAAGTGGATACCAAACCGCAGTTATTGATTTATGCCGATGATGTGAAATGCAGTCACGGAACCACCGTAGGACAATTGGAGCCGGAACAATTATTTTATTTGCGTTCCCGTGGCATCAGTGAAATAGACGCAAAAAAAATGTTGTCCGTCGGATTTGCTCAAACAGTCTTGGATAAGTGTTCGGTGGAGAGTTTGCGCACAAAAGCCGAGGCGGCTCTGAATGAAGGGCTCAGCAAAGCTCCGCTGGTCAGTTCCTCTGGAGAGGGCTAGATTAAGTAACTCACATCAAGATTGGCGCTGGGTGTAAATTGAAGTTAGGTGTAAACTTATGAACAAAATCGTACGTTTGGAACCATTACAGAATAAGATTCCAGGAACGAATTTTGCCGACATGACCTCATCAAAAGACAGTTCTTCACAAGGTGACT
>JASFMT010000540.1:0-3064 GCA_050117455.1 Gammaproteobacteria bacterium
TTTTTTATAAAATAAAGTACACATTTATTTATTGTGGTTATAGGGTATTTTTATGATTTTTAGTAACGGCACTCAGGAAATTACTACTTTTTTGACATGGATCAAATTACGCGGGTCCGACGAAAAGCCAGTTAAATCAATACTAACAAGTGTCATTGGTGGACTGAGCAACAGAGGCATAATGCCGCGCGCAGCGCCGCAATAAAACCATTGGAGACTGCGAAGTCTCAGGGATATTTCAGTTGTCGGAGGGAGGGTCCAGAACGACTTTCTCGTAACCCATATCTTCGTAGTTGGCAATCTGGGTGGGCCCCGCCGGGGTGACATCGATATAGTCGGGAAAATCGTCTTCGCCTTTGCCGTACCAGGAGGCATGGGTGCCACAGACGTGGACCGGTACGTCTTCGGCCAGCAGGGATTTAACGGCTTTGTGCACTTTGCTGTTCGCTTCCTGTTCGCTCTTCATGAGGCCGAACTGCTCTTTACCATGACTCACCACGGCGATGGCAATATCCGGGAATTTTTCCCGCAACTGTTTGGAGAATTTAACCACTTGTGGAATGGCCCAATTTAACGCATCGGGGCTGCTTTCAACGATTTCAAAAACCACCCCCAGTGGTGCCACTTCCATGTTTAGGATATAGCCCACTTCCTTTTCGTCTTCGATGGCCGCGGCCCACGGGGAAAACAATAACAGGCAAAGCAGGCTGAATCCGCTAAAACCTAAATTTGAACTCGACACCATAATTGCTCTCCAAATAACTGCCATGCTGGACATCGTGCGTTGGGCACCGATGTCAAAACTATTCGACATAAGTATTATATGATGGTTCGTTGAATCCTCAGCTCCGTAGCAGTTCAGTGCCATTGTTGTTAAAGTGACTGCCGGGAACTTGTCTTTGTTACAGATTTTATGAGTTACCGCTACAGCTACAGATAGTGTCGACATCATGCTGAATTCCATTAAACAGTTTTTCGAAAACCACATTCACAGTAATGAAACGACGTCCGAGGAAGTGCTGGAACGTCGGCTACGGGTAGCGACAGTCGCGTTGTTGCTGGAAACCGCCCGGGCGGACTTCAATGTTCAGGATGAAGAATTGCAGGCGGTGGCACGGAATGCCCAGCGGTTTTTTGGACTTAATGATGAGGAAGCATCCGAGCTGGTATCGCTGGCGGAGCAGGAATCCAAAAACGCGACCTGTTACTACGAATTTACCTCATTGATTAACGACGAGTTCACCCCGGCGGACAAAGCGCAAATTATCGAACTCATGTGGCAGGTGGCGTACGCCGACGATGAGCTGGAAAAATACGAGGAAGCGCTGGTGCGCAAAATTGCCGACCTGTTATATGTGCCCCATACCCAGTTTATTGCAGCCAAGCACCGGGTTAAATCCCAGCGCGGTCTAACCTAACGTAACCTGGCCGGGCGTTTCGTATCAGTCGTTTACCGCTTGATTCAGGTTGCGGTCGCTGTGCACCTGATAATTACGAAGTATGACCGGGTTTCTTTCCCGGGCCTGCGACAGGTCCAGTGTGATGAGATTACCGAAGTCGGTGCGGATTTCCAGGAAATCGCCGGATGCAGCTTCGATCAGTTGAATCAAATGTTGCAGGTCTTTTACCTCGGTACCGTTGACGGAAAACACAATGGATCCTTCCATATTCTTGTAACCCTGATTCAGCGCATCGGGCAGCACGCGGCTCAGTACGATGATTTGCGGATGCTTGATGTTGATCAGTTCCGGCGTAGCCTTGCGGTAGCCCTGCAGGGTGTATTGCGGGATATAGGGGATCATGGTGTACGAGGCACGGCGATGCGTTTTCAGGTAACCCTGTGACAGTGGCTGAAAGACCATTCCCGCAAACACGAAATAGGATGGGGTTATATCGAATCGCCGCTGACTGATGCGGCGCTTGCGTTTATTGAGTTTGATATCAACATTTTTCAGTTTGCCGTTACGCTGGATACGCAAACTCAGGGTGCCACCCACCTGTTCCATGTATTCCAGATGGCTGGATTCAACCCGCAGGTTCGGGGTTAACGCGACCTTGCCGTCACGCTCGATCTTATAGCCTTCGATTTCCAGCAGCACGTCGCCCGGCTGGATGACGTCCGATACGTTGCTGTTTTCCGCCACGGCGGTGATCAGTAAACCGCCGGCGGTTTTGGGTAATTTCAGGGACCGGCGCAGTGCCCTGTTCTCGATGGTCTGGACATAAATATCCAGTTCCGGAAAACCGTCAAAGGTACCGTCTTTAATGTCATCGAGGAAATGCTTGATCACCGGCGCCGGCACGATATAGCCAATGTTTTCCGCGTTATCGAGCGCCTGCATGGCAATGCCGATGATTTTGCCGTTGGAGATGGCCGGACCGCCACTGTTACCCGGGTTAATGGCGGCATCAACCTGAACCAGTAAATAACGGTCCGACGAATGCACGTAATAATCCACTTCGATACGGGACACGATACCTTCGGTAATGGAAATGGTCTGGCCACCGGTAGGAAAGCCATAAACATTGACGCGGGATTGCAGGGTAGGCAGGCCGTCTATTTTCAATTCTTTGGCGCTTTTAAAAAATAAGTCATCATCAACGGTGAGGATAGCCAGGTCACAAGTATGGCAAACATGGGCGACCTGGGCCGTGTAGACAATACCGGAACCTTCCCGCTGCACCTCCACGGAGGTTTGATCGGCGACGACGTGCGCGTTGGTTAAAATGCGTTTACCTTCGATAATCGCGCCGGATCCTGTGACGGTATGGATCCCCTGGCGTTGCCAGGGCGATGCAAAATCAGGGTGATTGTGGGTGGCGATGATTTTAACGATGCTGCTGTGAATGCCCTCTTTGTCGCTGGCCCAGGCGCTGATGCTGCAACCCAGCAGAACCAGCAACTGAATTGCTAATAAAAGAGGGTGGCACAATTTAAAACTGAATAATGCGTTTTTCATTACGTCTCACTTCAATGGGTTTTAACAAATTCGTGTCATAATACAGGACAACTTCCAGGACTAAAGTGCAGGTTAAATGCCATTTGCGGGACGATTTTTACAAA
>JASFMT010000541.1:0-3060 GCA_050117455.1 Gammaproteobacteria bacterium
CGGTGGCTATGGTAGATTTTGAAATCGCATTGCAGACGTGTACCTCGATGTGTTATCTACCTGGATAGTCTGTAGTATTGACTAGTATGCAGCTGGGTGAAAGCAAACTTATGATTGTCTGCTAATGAGAATTTTGGTTTTCAGTTAAGTAAAATTAAGAAGGTCCGCAAACGCTGCATAGTGACAATTAGCTCGTAAAACGTGAGTGTCTGCTTTTTGATTTACTGAAGGGCTCATAAGTTATAGATTAAGAGTCCGGAACTGGTCGGACTGAGACAATGATAGAGTAAATAGGTCAATATACTTTGTCTTCCCAAGTCGGGCCTTATCGGTCATTGCGAGGCCGTCTGTCCTTATACAGTTGTCGCGACTTCAGTTGCCTGTAAGTACTGATCTTTTAGCTGGTGCAGCATGCTATGAAATTGCTCGTGCTTGCCTTGTCCAATGCGTTCGCGCTCGATGGTTTCGAAGCCCTCGGTCATTTGTGCATCGGTCGCATCACTGAGTAGACTTTCGGCCATGGGGTAAAGGACGGTATTTTCCTTATCTATGTGCACGTGTAACATGTTGATGTAATGGCGTGCGCTTTCGGTGAATACGTGGATAGCCGTTTCGTCACCGGCATTATATCTTTCCAGTGCAGCAGACATGGCCTGGACAAATCCCCGGCCTTCCGTATGTTCATTCAGCATCACGCCAATGGGGCCACCCTGTTCGGCAACGCCGGCGACTTTTAATGCGGGAAACAGTAAGTCTTCTTCCTTGCCGTGATGGCATTTATCAACAAACACCGTTATAAATTCGAGAATCTGATCAAGGTGTTCCGTATTGATTTTCTTGCCTTGTTCCGCCTGGGTTATAATGGCGGACAGGATATTCAACATGACTTTGATGCCGTCATGTTCGGCGCGAAGTTCATCCAGGGATTTCATCACCGCCTCCTTTGGCTCCATCGAGCCTCGATTTAGCACGCTGCTATCGGTCTATAACAAACCCCAGGTCAATTCATCGTTATGCGTTGCCGCAGCTATCGCTTTGCTGCATGCGCATCCGTGCACAGATCCATTGGTTGTGGTCAGGCGGACACTGATCCGATGAATGCCAGCCAGCCGAAAATGATCGCGACAAAAATCTTTTTAGCCCAGGGAACGACTTTTGAAACAATCCATCGCCATTTGTGATGCGTATACATACTATCTCCTGGCTGGTTTGTGCTTTTTGGATGTTGTACTGCTTTGAGTTGCACGACAAATGAATCGTTAGCAGCAAAAAGAACTCTCTATAATATATTTTTAGTCGTTAAAAGGTGTATTGTCAATACATCTTTAAGGAGGATTCCCGGACGAAATCGGTTGGCATAGATAAAGCGCCGTTTTTGAAATAAAAAAGCACCGTTTAGGAGATAATTTCTAAAATGCTATCTGCTGACGTTGTCCAGCGCTATTTTTTTGAGATTACGGTTGGATATAACGTCCTGCAGGGAATACTGATCCAGTTCGGCGAGAAACGTTTCGGTGGCGGATTGGAGTATGTGTTTTAATTTACAGATGGGCTCGATGCGGCAGTCTGTGTGTTCTTCGGCGAAGCATTCCACGATATTGAAATTAGGTTCAACGTTGCGTATCACTTCACCCACATTTATATCATCAGGCGAAAAGGCGAGGTGCATCCCGCCGCCTTTGCCGCGAATGGTCGTAATATAGCCCAGGTTCGCCAGGTTGTTCACAATCTTGACCAGGTGATTACGGGAAATATTGTAGTAATCGGCGATTTCCGAAATAGTAACGGACTTGTCTTTCTTCAGTGTTAAGTAAACAAGTACCCGCAGGGAATAATCGGTGTAGTGAGTGAGTTGCATAACAGCATTAAATCCAATGGTCGTGTAAATATTGTCCACCTTATTGGATAAGGCGTCAACTAAGTCGTTATTTTTATATTAAATATCTAAATAATAACGCGTTAGCGGATAAGGAAATGTTGCACCCTCGAATCCGCATTATGCGATGTGTTCCGGTGTCGTGAGTTCGCGCAGCAGGGTCAATGCCTGTTCGATTACCGGGTTGTCTGTTTTGCGGGGATAAACCGCATAGGCGGGATGGCTATATTGTGGTGAATCTTTGACGCGAAATAACTGGCCCGCTGCAATGAACGGTGACGCCATGCGGGCAGGCAGGAAACAACTGCCGCCGTTGGTTAATAACAGTTGCACACCGAGCCAGCCAATATTGGCGATTTGCGGCGGTTTTTCCAGATCGGGATAATTTTGGGAATGCTGCGCATAAAAGCCTGGACCCCATTCAATATAAATGTAGTCATCACCGGGGGCCAGGTCGTCGGGCCGGGTACTGACGAATATCAGGGTTTCGTCGAACAGGTGCTCAATCGCCAACTCCGGGCTATGGGTCGGTGTATACATCAGGCCGATATCCAGCGTGCCATCGATCAAATGCCGCATCAGGTCCTCTTCGAATCCGATTTCGCTCCGAATCGCGGTATCCGGTAGTGCACCGCGAATCTTCCCCACCCATTGAGGTAACAAACCTTCCCAAAGGGCAATTCTGCCGCCAATGCGAATGGTGCTGTGATAGCGGCTTGGTAAACCGATGTCGTGCCGGGCTTGTTCCGCTGTTAATACCAGGCGCTTGGCATATTCCATAAAACGCTTTCCGGCCTGCGTCAGCGTTGCCCCGGAACGGTTACGAATAAACAACCGCGCGTCCAGTTCCTCTTCCAGCCGCTGGACCCGGGCGCTGACGGTGGATTGGGTCAGGTGCAGTTGCCGGGCGGCCTCCAGGAAACTGCCATTGGCGGCAATGGAGAGAAAAGTACGCGCCTGCTCGATGTCCATTAACTTATTCCTGTGCATTTGAATATTTAATATCGACGATGACGATATTAAATACCAAAAATATTCGTTTTACTAGTGTTAATTAAGGACGCTATAGTAGCAATACGTTATATAAGGAGACGTTAATATGCCACAGCCACTAGAAGCCCCGCGGGATCCTGAAGGTTACATCGTTGACCCCGAAGACTGGACGGAAGCGCTCGCCACTCAGT
>JASFMT010000542.1:0-3059 GCA_050117455.1 Gammaproteobacteria bacterium
AGAGTCCTCTTTGGGTAAAGGCAAAGGGGAAGATTCCTTGATAGCTTTTTCGATGGACTTTCTGAAACGCCTGTCTCTATCGCAGCTGAGCAGCTTATGGGATCTGATTTGACCAACCAGTGTTTGAACAATCTTTACTTTGCATTTCTTGCCTTTCACATTGTGTTCGGGTTTTTGCCAGTTACTTTGGATACGGTACATGACCATTTTCATATACGTGTTAACGGCAGCTTTTAACTTTCTTTCCCGCGCTTGCCGAAATGCTTCAAGCTGGCGCTGAGTCTGTTCGGACTGATATTGCTCAAAAACCTTCGCTAAATACTTATTGGCAAATTCTGCCATGTTCACTTCCGGCAACGAACTTGACCACTCTCCCTCCCAGATCCTGATGACCTGACCTGGAAATCGAGACTCTTGTAATGAAATTATCTGTACGGTAAATGAAACCGGCATAACAGTACTGAGATCAGATGCCGCCGCCACAGACTCAAATTGTTCACCCCAGACATCCTTAGCCCGGCCCACGTAACGCATTCCCGTTTGCTCCGAATCATAGCGATACCAGATCACTACATTGGCATCTTCCCTTGATTGCGCTTCGACATATCCCAGGCGCAATAACTGGGATTTGATGGATTCCCTAATAGACTGTTCAGCGGCATCACGCTCCGGAGGCTGGGCGATGATAAATCGCGGATTTTCCGGGGGCTCGTTTAGTAATTCGTCGTGGACGACAATTTTGGCCTCAGGTTTTGGCTGAGCCACGGTTTGAGCGGATTCTTCGAGATTATCAGCGACTTGCACACGAGGTTGTTCCGGAATTACGGCACAACTGATGAGCAAAAAAACACCAACTAATAGAGAGAGAATTCTTTCCATTCACTCCATATCGGATCACAGGCGCCTGGAGTTTAGTAGTTGCAGGAGATTGACCGGTTTTATCGTTACGTGAAAGGTTACTGCAGGCTGGATACGCTGGCTAGGATAGAGTTTGTTAAAACGTTGCTGGGAAAATAATAAGGGCTCTAACCCGCTACTGCTATCTGACTGACGTAGAATTTAGCATATTACGGTGGAGACCTGCTGACCTCCCTCTTTGACATGGAAGATTGACAAGCACGTGGATGTACGAAGGTACCTTTTCTCAAAGGCACCTTTGCATTGCTGTTGCGGATTTGGTTTCCAGATGTATGACTAGCAACGTGCACGGCACATATGTATGGTTAGATACTGTATTGTGTTTCGATTAAAATCTAGACCGGAATTTTGACAGAGAATAGCCATATGAAACGTTTACCATACACGGCGAATCTGCTGGCGGCACATAGCCTGGATGAAGCTTGCGGAAACCAGGCGAATTTTTACTTACTGTGTTTAAACAACCCGGGAACGTAAGGCTGAGCATACCCTCTCACTCTACACTATGAGCAGGCAAGGTAACCCACAACAATAACGTAACGACAATAAGTGAGAGTTGCCCTAATGCCAACCAGTCGGGCCGATGACCCAACAGGGGAACGGCTGTGCTGGCAACCAGCGCATTACCCATCATCTGGATGAACCCCTGTACGGCCGAGGCAGCCCCTCGATTCTGAGGAAAACAATCCAGCGATAATACTGTCATTGCCGGCATGGCGATGCCGATACCGATCGCATACAAGACCAACGGAGCGACAGTCGTGAACACCATCGGAGACAACATTAGCGCCTGAGCGGTATTGAGTACCGTTCCCGCTGCCATTAACGTTAGCGCCAGTACCACCGTGCGTTCGGCGTGCCAGTGATGGGAAAGCCGGCCACTCAACCAGGCCCCGAAAATAATGCCACCGACCAGTGGCACAAACAGCACGCCAAAGTGATGGACATCCAGGTCCAGGAAATCAAACACCACGGTGGGTGCGCCAGCAATGTAGAGAAACATACCGCCGAAATAACAGGCAACCATAAATACCAACGACTGAAAGCGGCGATGTACCAGGGTGTGGCCGTAGACACGGGCAACGTGGAGTGGATGAATTGACTGACGCATCGACGCGGGCAGCGTCTCCGGAACCCACAACAAAATCATCCCCATCACCAGACCACTATAAATCGCCAGAAAATAGAACACGCTGTACCACCCAAACGTATCTTGCAACCAGCCACCAACTATCGGCGCGACACCCGGCGCAACGGCGAACAACATCATGACTCGGGACATGGCATGCTGCGCTTCCTGTGGTGAGTAAACGTCGCGAATCATGGTTCGCCCCGCTGCCATGCCACCGCCCGCGGCGACACCCTGTAACAGGCGAAAGAATAAAAAATGACTATAGTCTTTCGCCAGGGCACAGCCCACAGAGGAGAACAGATACAACAGCAAGCTCGATAACACTACCGCGCGCCGCCCCAGCCGATCCGATAACGGACCCCATATCAATGTAAAAGTGCCAAACGCAACCAGGTAAAACGCCAGGCTCTGGGACAATAGCGCACGGCTTACCGAGAACTCTGCTTCGATAGCCGGGAACGACGGCAGGTAGGTATCGATCGTGAACGGCCCGATCATCGTCAGCAGGGCAACACTCAACGTTAGATATTTTGGCGGAGCTATACTTTGGGAAACAGTCACATTGTTTTCCGGATTTTAATAGTAACAATAGAGAAGGAACATTATATCATCTTCAAAGTAATGCATATCCGTCAAAAGTAAGCCTACAGTCAACAGCGGATAGCAATGTAAATCTGACAACAAGTTACTCGACGAATTCCTGCTCCATCAAACTGCTTGTTTTCTTAACGGTAAAGACAATTTTCACCTGCGATTCATCTGGCGGATTTAAATACGGAACACAACCATAGCCGAGCCACTTACATGGAATATACCCTTTGGGTTTCGCGAATTACAATTTCGCCTCCGTTAAGGACGATTAGCTAGCATATTGCGGTTCGCGGGCAGGGCAATAATTATCAGCCCCCACCGAATATATCGGCACAGATAGAAATGATTTGTGTGGCCTGTTGACAGATAACCGGCTTTGGAGAAACCTTTTTATAATAGTTTGTGATAATTTCTTTTC
>JASFMT010000543.1:0-3052 GCA_050117455.1 Gammaproteobacteria bacterium
CCGCAGAGATTTCAGTTTTATGGGTAGCTTCCTGGTGGTGGGTATCCTGGTCGGCTTTATGGCCGGATTAGGCGCCATCTATTTCAACATGCCCAGTTTGTCACTGGCGGTATCGGCAATGTTCGTCATGCTGATGGCAGGCCTGATTCTGTACGAAACCAGCAATATTATCCATGGCGGCGAAACCAATTACATCATGGCGACAGTAACGCTGTTTGTGGCCATTTTTAACCTGTTTACCAGCCTGCTTCACCTGCTGGGTTTTATGAACGGTCAGGAGTAAAAGCAATTATCCAATTTGATACAGAGGAATCAACCTATGAGCATGCAGAACCTTTTAAATCAGTTTTTAGGGACTGGCGGTTCCAATACTAATCCCGGAGATATGGGTAATGGAATCAGCGGTACATTGAACAACCTGGCTGGCAAAATACCCGGCGGTCTGGCCGGCGGCGCAGCCGCAGGCGGCATCATGGCACTGCTTGTCAGCAACAAATCAGCCCGCAAGTTCGCAGGCACCGCCGCAACCTACGGCGGAGCTGCTGTTCTTGGCGGCCTGGCTTATAAAGCGTTTCAGGGCTGGCGACAAAACAGGAATAATTCCGGCAATATCAACGCAACTGGACAATATGCTGTTGAGCCCGCCGAAACACTGTCAGTTGAATTCCAGCTAACACTCATTAAGGCGATGATTGCCGCCGCGAAAGCCGATGGTCACATTGATAATACTGAACAACAGCGTATATTCGATGCGGTACAGGAAATGAATTTAACAGCGGAAATGAAGGCGCTAATATTTGACTTATTGCGGCAGCCGATACCGATTCAAGAACTCGCCAATGGCGCACGAAACATGGAACAAAAATCTGAGCTTTATCTTGCCTCTTGCCTGGTCATCGATCCGGATCATCCCGATGAAATGGCACATTTGGAAAACCTGGCGCGAGCGCTGGAACTACCGGAGGAATTGCCACAACACCTTCAATGGCAGGCGCAGCAGGCGATGAGCCAAGCATCATAGCCTGCCGCCAACAAAATACAAAACCAGAGAGCGTCTATCGGTAATACGCCAGATACGTTACCGGTAGACGGCATTAAGACGTTGTTTACTTATAAAAACGATTATTGGCAGGCCCTGCCTGTATTTCCGATCAACTCAAAACGCAATCTTTCAATCTTTCAATCTTTCAATCTTTCAATCTTTCAATCTTTCAATCTTTCAATCTTTCAAAAGACGATACCGGTTCGATTCGGGCACGTAACGCCGGCTGCCAATCTCATCTGACGGTATCCCGGCTAACGCGTGCAACATATCGGTCACGACACGGTCGCAGTCAATATAGTAACTGTGCTCCACGGCACCCGACACCACGGGTGTACAATCCACCTGGGTAACTTTGGCCGGGACCTGCTGGGGCAATCGTGGGCCATCGGTCCCCAAACGATCCGGGTTGCCTTTCGTTTTATCACTGGTATGCAGCGCAAGATCGCCATGATTAAAGTACACATTGACGCGGTGCGCCAGGCGAGGCAGCAACGACAGTTTATAGTCATGCTCAAAGGCGTCATCATCTTCATCCGCCGCCATCAAAAACACCTGGTCGAATACCCGTGGCGGCCGCCCGGGATACCGCGAACGAATTTCCTGCACGGCATGGCGCAACACATAATTTCCCATGCTATGGGCCAGTAAATGCAGTTTCTGGTCGCATTCTTCTTCCGGTGTGGCGCCTTGTAGAAAATCAGCCAGCTTAAGAAAAGCCCGCGCAAACGCCGGACCGGAGGGTGCCGCATCCTGACGATCACTGGCATAGGCCAGGAAGGGCATCATCGAGCCATCGGAGGGCCAGGAAAACAACACGACATTCACGCCATTGTTATTGTTATGAGTTTTCAGATTTGCAGCAAGCTGCGCGCCGGCGGTTAGCGCTTCCTTAAAAGTCACATTATACCCGTGGATATAGATCAGTGTATCGCGCTGGTTATCCGCCATCTCCTTGCGCACCTGATCCATAATGCCGGCACTACCCAACTTCGATGTGGGCTTAACGCGTTGCCGTTTCTTATCCAGCACCAGTTTCTCGTCGGCAACCGCTATCTTATAGCGGTTGAATTTCGACCCGGAAACCTCGGCATACCCGTATCGTAAACTGGCGACCCCATCGTCACTAAAGTCTTTACCAAAATTGGTAGGTTTTTCCTTACGGTTCGGTTTGCGATTAGTGACGAAATACACTTTCTCCATGTTTGCCTCCCAGCGTCCAGACATGAAAAAACCAAATGTAAAATACAATCGGTTTGTTTTGCGTAACTTTCGCTTATTATTCGCCGGCATGCAAGCGATCGCAGGATGCCACCGCAACACAATCGAGTGTTGTTAGTGTTACCTGATGGGGGGAGTAAAAAGCACCCCGCCGACATGCAGACTGCAGCTAGAGGGTCGGGGTGCTTCGGGGGCATTATTTGGACTGCAGGGATTCCAGTGGTATCTGCCCTTTATCACCCGGGTTCTGCGCGATGCGCCCATCCAGCAAATAGCGGGGGGCAACACGAATATCGGCGATTCCACCCGCCTGCAATACTTCGCACTTGCCGGCACGGGTCAACGTGGCATTGGCGAAACCAATGGTATTGCCGTAAGAACCATCTTCGCGCCACTCTTTCCAGTGACCCGCCGCCAGGTTATCCCTGGAACGGGTTACGATTTCGAATGCCATACCGTCATGGCCAACATCCTTTGCATAATCGCCGTGCATAAAGATCTGATCGCCTTCCTGGGTATAGCGCCCGTTCCAGTCCGGAAAGGTATCGGAATACCAGGTGCCCCGGATTTGGGTACCCACGACCGCGTAGGGTTGAAAGCAAATACCTTGTGTTGCCCACTGCGTATGTACCGGCGAAGAATCATCGTAGGCGGTAACTTTCCAGTAATTGCCATCGTCAAAAACATTGGGCTCCGGGGGATGAGCTAAAGCCGTCGTTCCTGTCAAGGCCATAGCCAGCGTTAGTGCAGTTTTCAATTTCATGGTGTTTTCTCCTGTCCTTAGAGTAA
>JASFMT010000544.1:0-3051 GCA_050117455.1 Gammaproteobacteria bacterium
AGTGGCGATCAACACCGCCGCGGTCGCCAACCCGGAATTTGTGAAACAGGCGGCGGACCGCTTTGGCTCCCAGTGCATCGTGGTGGCCATTGACGCCAAATCCGTTAGCAAAGAAGGTGAGCCGCCAAAATGGGAAATTTTTACCCACGGGGGCAGGAAATCCACCGGCATCGACGCCGTGGAATGGGCGAAACGCATGGTCGATTACGGCGCCGGCGAATTGCTGGTTACCAGTATGGATCGTGACGGCACCAAAATCGGCTTTGATCTGGCTTTAACCCGCGCTATTTGCGATGCGGTGTCGGTGCCCGTGATTGCCTCGGGCGGTGTCGGCACCCTGGAACACCTGGCCGAAGGGATCCTTGAAGGCCATGCTGATGCGGTGTTGGCGGCCAGTATTTTCCATTTTGCCGAATACACCATTGAAGAAGCCAAACGCGTGATGGCCGCCAGGGGCATCGAAGTGCGTCTGTAACCGTCACCTCATAAATTCTGTTATTCCTGCAACAGGTATTCGACTTACATGTCAAATCAAGATAACTGGCTGGACGAAATCAAGTGGACCGACGACGGGCTGGTTCCCGTCATTGCGCAGGATGCCGCCAGCGGTAAAGTGCTGATGTTCGCCTGGATGAATCGCGAGTCGCTGCAATTATCCCTTGCCGAAGGCCGCGCCATTTACTGGTCCCGGTCCCGCCAGAAACTGTGGCGCAAGGGGGAAGAATCCGGCAATGTGCAAAAACTGAAAGACGTTCGGCTGGATTGCGATAATGATGTTATTCTGCTATCGGTGGAACAGGTGGGCGGCATTGCCTGCCATACCGGCCGCGAGCGGTGTTTTTATAAACAATTGCAGGATGATCAGTGGGTGGACGTGGAACCGGTGCTCAAAGACCCGGCAACCCTGTACAAGAAATAAGTGATTGAAGAGAGAGCGGGCATGTCACAACAGTCCCAGCAGGACATACTGGCACAACTGGCAGGTATTTTAGAGCAGCGAAAAGGGGCCGAAGCCGGTAGTTCCTACGTGGCCAGTCTGTACCAAAAGGGACTGGACGCCATTCTGAAAAAAATTGGCGAAGAAGCAACGGAAACGGTCATTGCCGCCAAATCCGGGGATAAGCAACAGATTATCCACGAAACCGCCGACCTGTGGTTTCACACCCTGGTCTTACTGGCCCAGCAGGACTTACAGCCACAGGATGTGTTACAGGAACTGGAACGGCGTTTTGGCACCTCCGGTCACGATGAAAAAGCCGCGCGGGGCGAGGGAGGTAAGTCATGACCGATTGCCTGTTTTGCAAGGTGGCCGATGGTACCCTGGAATCGGATAAAGTATACGAAGACGACCAGGTGGTTGTTTTTAAAGATATTTATCCCAAGGCGGACGTGCATTTGCTGATGATACCGCGCCAGCATATCGCCAGTCTGGCGGAGCTGGACACGATTCATGACGGTTTGATCGCCAAAATGATGCGCCTGCTGCCGCAGATCGCCAAGCAGCAGGGGCTGGATAACGGCTTTCGCACGGTGATTAATACCGGACCCGGTGGCGGCCAGGAAGTCTATCATTTTCACATTCACCTGCTGGGTGGTGGAAGTTTGCCCGGATTTGCATAACAATACGCGGCTGAACCAATTTTTGAGACGTGGAGAAATAAATGGGACCTAGTATTTGGCAACTATTGATTATATTGGCCATCGTTTTACTGTTGTTTGGCGCCAAACGCCTGCGCAATCTCGGTGGTGACCTCGGCGGTGCCATCAAGAGCTTCCGTTCCGCGGTCAAGGACGGTGAGAGCGACGAAGAGAAACCGGACAGCAACGCCAAAATTGATCAAAAATCCGAAGACGACATCATTGAAGGCGAAGTCAGTAAAAAGGAAAAAGATAAAGCCTGACGTCTTTGCCGTGGTTGAACATTCAACGCCAGCGCAGTGCGCAAAGACGTTGAAGCCGGAAGGTGACAGATGGCGGATCTACCGCCGTGATCGACGACAGGACATGGTGTTATGGGAGAAGTATAGAGGTACCGACCCGCATATTTCTCACAATGAAATTGCAGACTGTAACCATTAGCTAGCCGGACTGATTGAAACCCGGCGCACAGACCCACAGCTCACATCGCAGCGATACTATGTTTGATATTGGATTTTGGGAACTCGCGATTATTACCGTCGTGGCGTTGTTGGTGATTGGCCCCGAGCGGTTGCCGGCGGTTGCGCGCACACTGGGCTTCTGGCTCGGCAAGGCCCGAAAATTTGTCTCTTCCGTGCAGGATGATTTCAACCGCGAGGTGGTGAAAGCCGATGAGCTCAAGCGGCTGGTGGAGGAGCAATCCAAAATCAAGGACGTGCATGAAATTCTGGAGCAAACGGTAGATGAATCGCGCAAGACGGTGTCCATTGGCGCGCAACTCGAAGAAGATGAAAAAGTCCCGACACCGAAACTGGACAGCAGCAAGCAACCCAAACTCGAAAACGACGACAAGCCCCAACTGGAAAGCGACAACCCGTCCCATGACGCTGCGGCCGGGTCTGCTGTTGACTCAGACAAAAACAAAAAGAAATCCCACGATGAACAACAACAAAAGCCTGATGCATAACCGGTTAACGGCTGGTTTTGCTGGTCCATGGGGCGGGATAAGCAGGCCTTTCATCAGCGAATGTGTTGAATGACAACGTCAAATCAAAATCCACCACAAGATGAACAACCCTTTGTCTCTCACCTGGTCGAGCTTCGCGACCGGTTGTTGCGCTCTGTGCTCGCGGTTATCGTGGTATTTCTGGCGTTATTTTCCTTTGCCAATGATCTTTACACGTTTCTTGCCGAACCGTTAATGCGGCACATGCCGCAGGGCACCAGCATGATTGCCACGGAAGTGGCGTCGCCTTTTTTAACGCCGTTCAAGCTGACGCTGGTGGTTTCAGTTTTTATCTGCATACCTTTTTTGTTATACCAGCTCTGGGCGTTTATCGCGCCGGGACTATACCAAAACGAACGCAAACTGCTGTACCCGTTGTTATTCAGTAGTACGTTCCTGTTTTATCT
>JASFMT010000545.1:0-3051 GCA_050117455.1 Gammaproteobacteria bacterium
CAGGGCGGAGAAAACTGTAAGCGCGATAAAGGCCAGCAACCAACGCAATGCAGATTTTCGATCGGCAAAAAACAAAGCGGCCAACGGCGTAAAAAAGGCCCAGATCATAACCGCACTGCCGTTGGCGAATCCGCCCAGACTCCACATAAGCAGGAATGGCAGCAGTAAAATCATCATAAACTGGCTGGAGCGGAAAAAGGAAAACCTTTTCGTGACAAAGAAATGCGCGATGCTTAGAAAGGAGACGACAGCATAGGTCAGGGGAATCGCGCCGGAAAACGGGTAGCCTGAACAGACGTAGAGCGATCCCCAGAATACCGCCAAAATAGCAATACCCGAGGCAATGAGAGTGAGTATAGCTTTCTTCAGGCGTTCGTCGTCATTGTCCGTTGGCGAAGCGCCACTGTTCATAAGACTCCATATGCCGCGTCCTGGAGGAACAATGGATTTACGGACAATATGCTGTAACATTTTTATGACTGCTGACAATGGCTCGACGCCTGGTTTCCGCAATAAGACGGTAAAGCTCATTGTTGTTATCGGATTCGGCGCTATTTTCTTTAAAAGCGCCTGATTATTAACAACCTACCGTTTCGCTACGGTAAAACCAGGGCGTTGCAATTGACCTCAAAGATCACGATTCGCTTTGCTATTCGCGGTATCATTAACACCTTTAGGGGCGCTACTGAGCGGGATTAGGATTGTTATTACTGGAACGGTTTCGGTGCTCAGGTGCCGCGTTACGGTCGCCGAAGAACCTGTACAGGAATGTTTGAAATGTTATTGAAAGTCGAGGCGAACGTTTAGATATACCGAATCAACATCATCACTGCCCTCTTGCATGCCTGCTCCAAATGACAACGTATTGTTAGCATAAAGTCTCAGGCCGACTGCAATAATATTCGCTGTACCATCAAAGATATCTTCTCGCGTAATACTCGCGTTGAGCACCACGACTTCACTGATAACATGCAAAACACCAACGCCAAGGGTATACCCCGTGTCATCATCGGTGCGGGTTGTTATACCATCATCAACCTCACCCTCTAAATTAAGTAACGAAAAATTACCCACCAGGTCGGTTACCGGTGAAATCGGGGTATGAGCTGTCACCCCTAGCGTGAGCTCCTCAAAGTCGACCTTTTGGCCTTGAAACTTTTCATAATCGCGGATACCGAAACCGGCCGTAACCGCCGCGTTTGGTGTCACGCTATAAGAGCCCTCTATCACATAACCATCGGCGTTGATTTCAGCGTCCGGAATGCTCTTATCTTCTATCCAACTGTATTCTCCCTGTATATAATCGTAGCTAATCTCCCGTGACATAGCCGTCAGCGGCAAGGCCAATACCAGTACGGCAAAAATACAGTATCGCGCTGATCGTTTTAACATTACGGTTTATCCCCTCTGCTGGATCCGGTTTGTGTAATTATAGGAGAAATACTGGGCAATTAACAAAACCCGCAACTCAATAAAAACTGCATGTCAATGTAACGTCGGACCACTGCTTTCATCGCTATCGATCGACTGTTCCGGCTCATCTTCCCAGTCATAGCGTTTTTTCGGCGGCCTTGGGTCATAATTGCGGAAGATGATCGCACACAAAACGCCTAATATCGACCCGAACAAGTGAGATTCAAAGGATATTCCTGGTCGACTGGGAAAAATTCCCCAAATCATCCCGCCATACAGAAAAAACACCAGGCAGGACAATGCAATCGCCTGTTTGTCCCAACGCAACGCGCCGATGACAAACACGAAAGTCAGGAAGCCGAAACTTAACCCGCTCGCGCCAATATGAAAACTTTCACGCCCAAACAGCCACACCATTACCCCAGTGCCAAAATAAATAATGGGAAAAACAAACTTACTGGAACGGGGGTAACCCACCAACATGGCGGTGCCCAGTACCAGCAACGGTAATGTATTGGAAAATACATGTACAAAAGAGCCATGGATTAATGGCGCGAACAAAACACCCTTTAAACCGGCTATCTCGCCCGGATAGACGCCCAGACGAGCAAGCTGCAGATCAAACAGCGTATCGACAATATGTATTACCCACAGGGCAACAACAAACCATAAAACCATCAGGAATGGTTTGCGGATATTGCTCCCTGTATGCTCGGCAGAAATAAAGACGCCCTTTTTGGATTAGTCAGGCATCTATTGTAGCATTGCATAGCGGGTAGACAAATAAGCTCGGGTACTCCTCTATAAAGAACCGGTTATTTTAATCGCGCCATTGGCTAAAAACGTAGTCATTATCCTTCTGCGAAGTATGACATTCGAAGCATGAGCGTCCCCCGTCGTTCGTCAAGCGTTTAGTCTGACTGTTTCCGGCCCAGCCTTCAAATCCCCAGCCACCAGTATCCGAAAAGCGTTTTGCATCCTTGACCATGACGCCCACCAGGATACGGTCGCCTTCAGCCGTGGCATTGTTTTTGGTGACACTTTCCAATAGATCGAATACCAGCACAGAGCCATCTTCGAACTTACCGTTTTTCGTACCTTTAACCGCTTCTTTATTAGCATAGACATGGTGAATACCCTCGAAAGGGTCGGCCAGCGGGTGTCCCTCGTGCAGGGTCAGTGTTTTGACATGGGTCCAATACCGGTAGCCCTCCGGATACTTAACCTTATCTCCGGCAAAGGCCGTGATGCTTGTGACTAATAACGTTGACAGACAGAATAATATAATTGTTTTCATAACATTCTCCTTTTCGATTTATCAATCTTTCACTTGGGCGAAGGACAACCTTCCATTTGCAGAATATAAAACCCCTGTTCGCGAATTATTTGCATAATCCCTGGCGCAGAATCTTCATTATGGCAATACCGGCAACTGGTCAGTTCAACATCACCGCTGTCCAGGCCAATTTCACGTAACCATTGTTCGGCGTAGGTCACAGCAAGGGACTCGTCGCTATCCGGCATCAGCACATCAAAATGTAATACTTTGCCATCCTGCGTTTTTGCATAGGTATCAAACACAGCGATTTTCATAGGTTAGCCTTTAGCTCTGCGAGAGACGCACCAAAGTTTATATGA
>JASFMT010000546.1:0-3046 GCA_050117455.1 Gammaproteobacteria bacterium
ATATCACGGTGTCCGGCTTTGGTATTCCGCTGGATGTTAACCGGGTACGCGTCTATGTGGGTGATGCGCAAGCCACGGTGACGGACGTGCAGTCCAACGATACCGTGGAACGCGTTGGCGTGATCAGCGCCACGGTGCCGGCGATTACTGAGGCAGGTTACTACGACGTGACCATTGCCGTTGAAAAGAACGGGGTCTGGGAAAACGATACCTTGTTTGGCGCACTGGCGGTGGATGCGCCGATTCGATTCGATGCATTAACGCCACTTTGGGGACCGGTAACCGGCGGTACCGTAATCACCATTACCGGCGAGGGTTTCGAACCCGGCAATACAGTATCACAGGGTACACGGGTGCGCATTGGCTCCATTCCTGTTGCGAGCATCAACGTGATATCCACAACCCAAATGCAAATCGTTGCGCCGGGCGGATACAGCGGTCGCCACGAAGTGGTGGGCGAAGACCGCTATGGCAACACCACTCGCCTGGAAGGTGAGGAAGGTTTTGGTTATGGCTTGAAACTGTTGACCACCACCCAGGCCGGGGGGGTATCTCCAACAGATATCATTGTCGATCAACAAACCGGTGTGGCCATTACCAATGGCGGTTACACCATTGATTTATTCAAAGGCGGTGAAGGTCCGTTCCAGGTTATCGACAACATTTACTTCCCGGACAATCTGGCGGCGGCCAGTTTTGATATCCAGGACCCGTTGAATCCTCTGTTGGTGGGCGGCAGTTCCTATTTGCCCAGTGGGCCTGAAGGCCAGGCCGCGCTGGCGCGCCATGCCACCGCGGCGGCATTGGCGTCGCTGGAAATATTGGGCCTGCTCACCGAAGAACAACAGGCCGAGCTCAATGAATTGCAGGGCAGCATCCTGCCAATGAATATGGATTCGGTGCGCGTATTGCCGGTCGAGGAAATGGAAGAAGGGGTGCTGCGCAAACGCTTGTACGTTGCCAGCGGTACCGGCGGTGTAACGCGCTTAAACCTGGATGAACAAAACGGCCTGCAACACCTCTCCCAGGCCATGGCCGACAATGAATCCCGTTATGTGTATGACGTGTTGAAATGGGGTAACACGGTATTTGCGGTGGCCGGCCAGGGTTCGGCTGAAGTGGAACCGCCCAACAGCCCCTGCCAGGCGGCAGGTGAAACGGATACCACCCACACGGGTCTTGTGGGTCGCATCAACTATCATGATCCCAACGATCCGGTTTATCTTGGCGAGGTCGATGGTCTGAACGGCGCGCTCAGTGTTTTGGCTGACGAGCGGTGGCTCTATGCCGGCGGCCAGGCATCATTTACCCTTTGGAACACGGATGGTCAGTGTAACCAGTTCCGTTCTGCCAGCGCCAATAAACCCCAGGTTGCCGGTACCAGCACCATCACCGCCACCAACCTGATGGACCCGGCGCTTACCCGCGAGTATCTGTTTGCCGGCAACGTGGCGGATATGGTGGATTACGGCGATCATCTTATCGTGGCGTTGACCAACGGCACGGTACAGATCGTGGAAAAAGCCCGTCCCGATGCGCGCACGTCCATGACCATTGACAGCAACCTGCAACGCCAGGGCGGGCGCAATGTAAAACTCAAGCTGATGGGCAACCTGTTGTTTGTATCCGCCTACCAGGGTGGTGTGGTTGTTGTTGATATCAGTAATCCTGAGGCACCGGCGGTTGTATCCGCGGGTAACACCGAACACATCGAAGGTCTGGATATTTATAAAGACCGCTTGTTGGCCGCATCAGCCAGTGGCGGTATGACCGTGTTGCAATTGCCGGCATCCATGGTGATGGCATCGTCCATTAACGAAGATGGCCTGATTACCGATAACGAAACCCTTACCCTGACGTTCAACGAACAAATCACGACGACGTCGTTGACGGAGCCGGGCGCTGTTGTTGTGACACGTGATGATAGCGGTGCACCAGTGCCCGTGACGATCAATCCCGTCAACGAAATTAACGGCCATGCGCAGTCCTTTGATCTGGTATTTGCACATGATCCACTGGTTCGCTACACCGTCGCGGTGACGGATGCGCGCAACGTGCGCGGCACCGGCTTATGGCGTCCCTATGTGTTACATGTGCAAGGGGCGGCCGCCGGCGCGCAACGACCGGTGATTGAATCGGTGGACGGCGGTGTCTTTCATCGCGGTGCGAATCTCGAACAACATATTATCGGCAGCGGTTTTCGCAATGATCCCGCGGTTAAGGTCTACGTTGATCAATACGAAGTGTCCCATACCTGGGTTGATGCCAATACATTGCTGATACCGGCCGGCGCGCTGGAATTGTTGCCACTGGAACTCGGTGATCATCAGGTCAGCGTGGTTGATAGCGGTCTGACCAGCGTTATGCCCGGCGCGATTTTGATCGGCGAAAATCTGCCACTGGTGCAGTTTGCATTATCCGAAGATACCGGCAGTGTTAAAGGCGGAAAACGTATCACCATCAGTGCTAGCAGCGACGCGATATTGCCAGGTGCGAAAGTGGTGATGCGTTCCAGTGCCGGTGTGGAAATCCGCACGCAAGAAGTGGCACCGGGTGAGTTCAGTCCTGACCTCGAAGAAGACGTTGAAGATCTGAGCAGCTTGTCGTTCACCCTTCCCGGTGTCGTTGAGCCGGATCTTTATGAAGTGTATATCGATATCGAAGGCACGCAAATCTTCGTCGGTAACTTCTCCTATACCCTGGAAGGCGGCCGCGATATCAATCTGCCCAATTATCCCCCCATGGTAATCGGCGGCGTCGATATTGTGGATGACACTATGTACGTGGGCGTCAAGGATGGAGAGCCGCCCACCACCGACAACCGCTTCCTGATGGAACATGGGTTTGAAATCTACGATATCGCCATCTGGGATCAACCGATACGCCTGTCGCAGGTAAGGACCCGTCAACCCGTCAACGGTGTCGCCGCATTCGGTCCCTCACTGTACATGGCCAGTGGCAGTGACGGACTATTAGTGGCCGATGTCCACGATCCGACCAATCCTCTGATTGTTGATAGTGTGGCAATGCCCAATAATAATGCTCT
>JASFMT010000547.1:0-3045 GCA_050117455.1 Gammaproteobacteria bacterium
CACTTGCGAGGCGCCGGTCGCAATAAACGATGCCGTGCTGTCAGTGGTGCCCGCGATAATCTGGGTGGTAATGGGAAAGTTAAAGCGTTCGGTGAGTTCGAACTTGATCGTACCCATCACCGCGCCTGGTTTGACGACGCGGGGCAATAGTTGACGTGGCGCTTTTATTTTATCCAGCCACTCAGGCCATTCGTTGGCGACGGGATCGTATCCCAGTTTCAGGCAATTGTTTACATCGCTGGTGCTGAACCGGCCGCACAACTGGCCGCTGACCCAGTCACTCTGGTGCAGGGCGATCGTGGCGCGTTGCGTGATGCCCCGGTCCTGGTACCACAACAGTTTTGCCAACGCTGACGCCGGTCCATGGGCGGCGGTATTTTTTAAGGCATATTGCTTGATTCGCACAGCCTGTTCCTTGGCGCGGGCATCGTTATACATGATCGCCGGTTGCAGGGGACGGCCGGTTTTATCACACAGCACCAGGGTGCTGGAGGTGCCATCGACGGCAATGGCTTTGACGTCATGGGGATCGATCTGGTTGGAAATATCCTTCAGCACTCGTTGGGTGGCCTGCCACCAGACTTCAGGATCCTGCTCGATATGATTTGCCTTGCGCAGGGGTAAGGGGACGGCCGTGGTAGCCTTTGCAACCATCTTTTTGTTTTCATCGATGGCGACGGCCCGGCACCCGGACGTTCCAAGATCAATACCTATATATATTGCCACGGCTTACTGCTCCGGATTTGCTTGTAGTCAGGGAAGAGTGACTGGACTGGGGGCCTGCCAGTCAGGCTGGCGGTGTTCAACGATAACCGAGGTGTAAATGCCGCCCCGGACGTTAAAGATTCCCTCAACACGCATAAAACGTGGTTCGCAGGCGCGGACCAGATCGTCCAGAATCTGGTTGGACACGGCCTCGTGAAAGGCGCCCTCATCCCGGTACGACCACATATACAATTTCAGGGACTTAAGTTCGATACAGTGCTTATCCGGCACGTAGGCGATCTTGAATTCCGCGAAATCCGGCTGGCCCGTCTTGGGGCACAGGCAGGTGAATTCGGGCACATCGATACGAATAGTGTAATCCCTGCCGGGCACCGGATTGTCGAAAATCTCAAGGTTTTTACTGGGTTGTGTGGTCATTAAAGCACGATACAAGAACCTGGTGGCGGCTGGCAAGACGACCGGCCAGAAAATTGACGGTTTAGAGCGGATTTTGCTGAAATGTGTGCGGTTTTTCTTGTATCCTGGTCATATGTTCTTGTATCTTTGCCATCCATGCGTCTGAGTAAAATTAAACTGGCGGGGTTTAAGTCCTTCGTCGATTCCACCACGATCCCGTTACCTTCAAATTTGATTGGTATTGTTGGGCCTAACGGCTGCGGTAAATCCAATGTGATTGATGCGGTACGCTGGGTCATGGGCGAGTCATCGGCGAAAAACCTGCGCGGTGACTCCATGGCCGATGTTATCTTCAACGGCTCCAGCGCCCGCAAACCGGTGGGTCAGGCCTCCATCGAGCTGGTATTCGATAACAGCGACGGCAGCCTTGGCGGTCAGTACGCTCAGTACAGCGAGATTTCCATCAAGCGCGTGGTGACCCGGGATGGCCAGTCCCAGTATTACCAGAACGGTACACGTTGCCGCCGCCGGGACATTACTGACATATTCCTGGGTACGGGTCTTGGCCCGCGCAGTTATTCCATTATCGAACAGGGCATGATTTCCCGGCTCATCGAAGCCAAGCCCGAAGATCTGCGTGTCTTTCTGGAAGAGGCCGCCGGAATTTCCAAGTACAAGGAACGGCGCCGTGAAACGGAAAACCGCATCCGCCATACCCGGGAAAACCTCGAGCGTCTGGAAGACCTGCGCGACGAACTGGCCAAACAACTGGATAAGCTCAACCGCCAGTCCAAAACGGCGGAAAAATACAAAGTCCTGAAAGAAGAAGAACGCCTGCTCAAAGCCCAGCTCACCGCGTTACGCTGGCAACACCTCAGTGAGCAGATTAAGGAAAAGGATGCGCTCATCGGCGAAAAGGAAAACCGTTACGAAGCAGCGGTTGCGGATTTGCGGCGCCTGGAAGCGGACCTGGAAAAACTCCGCGACGATCACGCCGAAGCCACGGAACACTTCAACGAAGTACAGGCGCAATATTACAGCGTAGGCGCCGATATCGCCCGCGTCGAGCAATCCATTCAACACGCCAAGGAACGCCGCCAGCAGCAACAGGAAGATCTGAAGCAGGCGGAACGCTCGCTCATCGAATCGCAAACCCACCTGCAAACCGATGAGCGCAAAAAAGCCGAACTCACCGACTTTCTGCAACACAACGAACCGGTGCTGGCCAACGCCCGGGAAGTGGAAGCCAGGTCATCCCAGGAACTGGCGGATGCCGAAGACGCCATGCGCCAATGGCAACGGGACTGGGAGAGCTTTAACGAAAACGCCGCGATCCCCGCCCAGACCGCGGAAGTGGAACGTACGCGGCTCAATCACCTCGATGAACGCATCGTGCAACATCAGCAGGAACAGGAAAAGCTGCAGACGGAAAAACAGGGCCTGCAATATGATCACCTGCAAAACGAAATTGATGAACGCATTGGCGAAGAGCAAGCCACCCGCCAGCAGTGCGAAGAGTATCAGGGACAAATCGAACAACAACAGGCCCAGATCGGCGAGTTACGTGAGCAAATCCAGGGCCTCGACGATGCATTGAATAGCAATCGCGCCGAGCTGCAAACCGCCAAGGGCCGTTATGCGTCACTGGAGGCGTTGCAACAGGCGGCGTTGGGTAAGCAGCAATCGGACGTGGTGCAATGGCTGGAAGGCCACGGTCTTGCTGAGAATAAACGGCTGGCGGAAAACCTTACCGTGGAGTCCGGCTGGGAAAATGCGGCGGAATGCGTGCTGGGCCAGTATCTGGAAGCCGTTTGCGTGGACAACGTGGATCCGGTGGCGTCCATGCTGTCCGGGCTGGAACACGGCGACATTACCTTGTTTGAAACCCAGGCGATGTTAGCTAATGTCGACCACGACAAGGCG
>JASFMT010000548.1:0-3028 GCA_050117455.1 Gammaproteobacteria bacterium
AAACGCGTGGGCTACATTATCGTGTCCACCGACCGCGGCCTGTGCGGTGGCCTGAACAGTAACATGTTCCGGGCGCTGGTTCGCGAACTGCGGGAATGGAATGCCAAGGGCATTAAAATCGACCTTTGCACCATTGGCACCAAGGCGACCGGGTTTTTCCGGCGCCTGGGCAGCAACATTGTTGCCAATACCAGTCACCTGGGCGATGCACCCCAAGTCGAGGATTTAATCGGCAGCGTCAAGGTGATGCTGGACGCTTTTGAAAGTGGCGACGTTGATCGCATTTACGTGGTCTACAACAAGTTTGTGAATACCATGACCCAAAGCCCCACCTTTGATCAGCTCGTGCCAATTGAAAAAGGTGGCTACGAGGACCTGGAACATCAGTGGGACTACATTTACGAGCCGGAAGCCAAGGACGTATTGACCGACCTGTTGACGCGCTACATTGAATCACTGGTCTATCAGGCCGCCGTGGAAAATGTGGCCTGCGAACAGGCGGCCCGCATGGTCGCCATGAAAGCCGCGTCCGATAATGCCGGTGGCATGATCGAAGACCTGGAGCTTGCCTATAACAAAGCGCGGCAAGCGGCCATTACACAGGAATTGTCGGAGATCGTCAGTGGCGCCGCCGCTGTTTAACAGCGTTGCAGCCCTGAAAAACCTGCGTTGCAAAGAATAAAGTATTTTTGAAATATTACGAGAGGACCAAAACATGAGTTCTGGAGAGATTGTACAAATCATTGGCGCGGTGGTTGACGTGGAATTCCCACGCGACGCAATGCCCAAAGTCTATGACGCTTTGAAAGTGGAAGACGGCGGTTTAACACTGGAAGTGCAACAACAGTTGGGCGATGGCGTTGTCCGTACCATTGCCATGGGCAGTTCCGAAGGCTTAAAGCGCGGTTTGTCGGTCAACAGTACCGGTGCGCCAATCTCTGTTCCCGTTGGGACCAAAACACTGGGCCGCATCATGGACGTACTGGGTGAACCCGTGGACGAAGCCGGTCCGGTTGGCGCCGAAGATAGCTGGTCCATTCACCGCAAGGCGCCCACCTATGAAGAATTGTCTCCCACCACGGAAATCCTGGAAACCGGTATCAAGGTTATCGATTTGATCTGCCCCTTCGCCAAGGGCGGTAAAGTGGGGTTGTTCGGCGGTGCCGGCGTTGGCAAGACCGTTAACATGATGGAACTGATCCGTAACATCGCCATCGAGCACAGCGGCTACTCCGTGTTTGCCGGCGTGGGTGAGCGGACTCGTGAAGGAAACGACTTCTACCACGAAATGAAAGATTCCAACGTACTGGATAAAGTATCCCTGGTGTACGGCCAGATGAATGAGCCTCCCGGTAACCGTTTGCGCGTGGCGCTGACCGGTTTGACCATGGCGGAATATTTCCGTGATGAAGGCCGTGACGTACTGTTGTTTATCGATAACATTTATCGTTACACCCTGGCCGGAACCGAGGTATCGGCGCTGCTGGGCCGGATGCCTTCCGCGGTAGGTTACCAGCCCACCCTGGCCGAAGAAATGGGTATCCTGCAGGAGCGCATTACTTCCACCAAGACCGGTTCCATTACCTCTATCCAGGCGGTTTATGTACCGGCCGACGACCTGACTGACCCGTCACCGGCCACCACTTTTGCTCACCTTGATGCAACGGTTGTATTGTCACGGCAGATTGCCGAGCTGGGTATTTATCCCGCGGTGGATCCGCTGGACTCCACCAGCCGCCAGCTCGATCCGCTGGTTATCGGCCAGGAGCACTATGACGTGGCCCGATCCGTGCAGAATACCCTGCAACGTTATAAAGAATTGAAAGACATCATTGCCATCCTGGGGATGGATGAATTGTCGGAAGAAGACAAGCTTATCGTGTCCCGGGCCCGGAAAATCCAGCGTTTTCTGTCACAGCCCTTCTTCGTGGCGGAAGTGTTTACCGGTTCGCCCGGCAAGTACGTTTCCATGAAAGAAACCATCCGCGGCTTTAAAGGCATCGTTGACGGCGAATACGACAACATTCCGGAGCAGGCATTCTACATGGTCGGCACCATTGATGAAGCCGTTGAAAGAGCGAAGTCCATCTAAACGACTGATTGAGGATCTGAAATGGCTGATGCAACAATGACAGTCGACATCGTGAGCGCCGAGGAAGCCATCTGGTCCGGCACCGCGAAAATGCTCTTCGCCCCGGCGGTGATGGGTGAAGTGGGTGTGCTGCCCAAGCACACACCGCTGCTCACCAAGATCAAGCCCGGTGAAGTGCGCGTTATCAACGAAGAAGACGAGGAAGAATTCTTTTTCGTCTCCGGCGGCATGCTGGAAATTCTGCCAACCGGCGTCACCGTGCTGGCGGACACCGCGCAACGGGCCCGCGATCTTGACGAAGCCGCAGCGCTGCAAGCCAAGGAAGCCGCCGAACGCGAGTTGCAGGAGCGTAAGGATGACGTGGATTACGCCGCTGCCGAAGCGCAACTGGCACACGCCATTGCCCAGGTTGAAGCCATTCGCAAGATGAAGAAAAAGCTGGGGAAAGGGTAACTCGAGGATCAGAGTCTCTGTTCCAATGGCGGTACCCGATACTAGAAAAAGGCGGATCATCCCGCCTTTTTTTGTGCCCGTCCCCTGTTGCGCCGTAATAATTCCGCAATCTCAACCCGATAAATTACATCGATTTACCGGGACCGTTTCAGGTAAAATAGCCGGTCTGACTACACCGGGTGTAACCGCTATACTGTTAAAGTCACTGGATACGGCATAATATTCGCAAGATTTCCTCAGGCAGGCTCCCGTAGGTTAATCGCCGTTTGGCCCGGTAAATTGGTATAACTAGCACAATTAACACAATCATTTGGAATCAATGCCTTCCCGTCTAAATATCGTCATTCTGGCCGCCGGACAGGGTACGCGGATGAAATCCGCGCTGCCCAAAGTGCTCCATCCTATTGCGCACAAACCACTGCTGCAGCACGTGCTGGACACCGCGCGGCAACTGGATGCCCACACCATTCATGTCGTTTATGG
>JASFMT010000549.1:0-3012 GCA_050117455.1 Gammaproteobacteria bacterium
AAAGAATTGTTACAGATTCGCACACGATACCTGTTACAACTCCTTACCCAGGGAATCGCCGGGTTCCCTGGGTTCCAAAACATTTGGCTTTCTTAAACATAGTTGTATACCATCTCCGCCGTTATAGGGTGTACCAAGCGAAGCGCATTACACCAATCATATTACGTTACTATAAGCGTCCTCTGAACAATAACAACAAAACATATCAAATTATGAATTCGAAAATTCTATTATTTCCATCATGATTGAAGTCATTGTATTAGCCATCGCGCTTAGCATGGATGCTTTTGCGGTGTCAATTGGCCTGGGGTCCAAACAAAAAGCAAAACCTGGTGCCCTGGCGATAACGTCGGGTATCTATTTTGGACTTTTTCAGGCTTTGATGCCTTTGGTTGGGTACCTTGGCGGAAAACGCGTATTAAGTTGGATAGATTCTTTCGCACCATGGGTAGCCTTTGGGCTGCTTTCCCTGATTGGCGGCAAAATGATCTACGAATCATTTTCAGAGGGTATAGAGGAAGATATAACGAGGGTAACTCATCGTGTAATGTTAACTCTTGCTATCGCTACAAGTATTGATGCGATGGCGGCAGGGTTCACTTTGTCGTTGCTTACGGTTAATCCGATCCTTGCCTGTTTTATTATTGGTGCTACTACATTTATCTTTAGTTTTGCAGGTGTCTTTGTGGGGTGTCAAGGTGGCACATGGCTCGAGACTAAAGCTGAATTCCTTGGGGGCGTAGTACTTGTGCTCATTGGATTGAAAGTGTTGCTATTTTGAATTTATATTAACAGTCCCTTGTAGGGAAGGGAGTAAAACAGACCTTACTATAATTAATTATAAAGTCTGTTATCGCTGCATTCTTCCCGCTCAACTTGGCTACCGTGAATGTCTACTCTCCACGCTAGAATTGGGCAACGGGGTAAATCTTGAGACTTTGCTTGTGGCCGTTTGCTAGTTTAAGAATATAAGATTTGGACATTATATGCTATTGCTCAATGGGCAACCCCGCTAATTTCCATTCAGGATAGCCATCCTCGAGACGCCGTGCCTTGACCCCACGTTTACGAAGTTGTTCTACGGCGTCAAATGCCAATACGCAGTGCGGACCGCGGCAATAAGCGACGATTTCCTTGCCGGCTTTCAACTCTTTAAGACGGGTTTTTAATTTATCGAGCGGGATGTTGATGGCGCCTGCAACGTGACCGGCGGCGTATTCTTCGCAAGGACGTACATCAATGACGGTTACCAAGCCATTGCGCACTCGCTTCAGTAATTCCTTTCGCGGGATCGGTTCCAGGTCATCCTTGACGGTAAGGTACGTATTGATAAGACGGTCGACATCGGCAACGTGACGTTCGGCCACGGTGCGTAATGCGGTCAGTAGATCAATAACATCGTCGCCACTTAAACGGTAATAGACCTTCAGTCCCTGCTTTCGCGATTCCACCAACCCCGCCTGCCGTAGTTGCTGGAGGTGCTGAGACACGTTGCCTACGGTCAGGCCGGCAATTTTAGCCAACTCATCCACGCTGCGTTCACCTTGCGCCAGAAATTCCAGTATTTCCAGTCGGTTACCGTTGCTCAGTGCTTTGCCAACGCGGGCGAACTGGGCAAACAGATCCTGTTTAAAGCCATGATTTGACATGTTTTACCCAAAATAGTCTATAATTCTACTAATCACTAGAATACTAGAGTTATGTCAGTGAGTATAGCACGAGCAACCCATTATGCAATTGCATACATTCGGATAATCGCAACAGGTGATACCACATGCCATTTGAAGAAATGATTTCGTCCAACGAGCCGATGATCAGGCTGGGATTTTTTATCGGTACTTTTGTCGTTATTGCCCTGTGGGAAATTGCCGCACCTAAACGGGCATTGACCGTGTCGAAGGGGATTCGTTGGTTGAATAACCTGGGGATCGTGGCGTTGAACACGGTTATCCTGCGCTTGTTGTTTCCGGCGGCTGCCGTCGGTGTTGCGGTTTTTGTGTCAGAGCAGGAGTGGGGAATCCTGAACTATTATCAAATACCCTTAGCGCTTGCGATCGTGTTGTCGGTTGTCGCCATGGATTTTGTTATTTATCTGCAACATGTTTTGGTGCATGCCGTCCCGGCATTGTGGCGATTACACCGGGTGCACCACGCGGATCTGGATTATGACCTGACGACCGGAGCCCGTTTTCATCCTATCGAAATTATATTATCCATGTTCATTAAGTTTGCCACGATTGTGGTATTGGGACCGCCGGTGATAGCGGTCGTCATATTTGAAGTGATATTGAATTCAATGGCCATGTTTAATCACGGCAATATTCGTTTACCCAAAGGCGTGGATCGGGTATTGCGGTGGCTGGTGGTTACGCCCGATATGCACCGGGTGCATCATTCGGTGGAAGACAATGAAGCGAATAGCAATTATGGATTTAATTTGTCCATTTGGGACAGGCTGTTTGGTACTTATATCGACCAGCCGCGCGGTGGCCATTTGGGTATGACCATCGGTATTCATAAATACCGAGATCCCAGGCAAGTCGATCAATTGCCCGGTATGCTGATGCTGCCTTTTATCGGCAAGATAACCAGCTATGCGATTAATCGCCGCGAGTGGAGTAAGGGTGATGAAACATAAACTGTTACGTGTAACAGTACTTGCTCTGGTTCTCACCGGTATTACTCTTTCCATTGTCTATCGCGACCATATTGACCCACAGGCTTTAGAGCAGTGGGTGCGAGATGCCGGATTCGCGGGTCCTCTTGTATTTATGGTGATCTATGCCATTGGTACCGTGATATTCCTGCCGGGCTCGGTATTAACGCTGGCCGGCGGTGCGATGTTCGGGCCGGTACTGGGCACCGTATATAACCTGACCGCCGCCACGATCGGCGCAACGCTGGCTTTTGTGGTGGCTCGTTACCTGGCGGCGGACTGGGTGGAACAAAGAGTCGGTGGCCGGTTGAAGCAGCTAAAAGAAGGTGTCGAAGACAAGGGATGGCGCTTTGTAG